>JBAUUG010000542.1:0-1551 GCA_049582585.1 Bryobacteraceae bacterium
TACGCTTTACTACAGACCGGGAACCGCCAGTATGGCGTGCACCAGGCGTTGATCGAGGCAAACGCGCAGTACCGCCTGCTGCTGGTGGATTTGCAGGCGGGCCAGCAGCGGGACCCGGCTTGTCTGCGCCTGCGCCGGATAGTTTGTCAATATTGACCATGGGAGCAGCAACCTCCAGATCCTCATCGAGAAATGCCGGTGGGATCCCGCTCAGCCTTAGTAACGCTAGACATTACTAACGCGACGAGTTAGTATTCTGACGTGATCAAGTCCTTTCGAGGTCGAGAGACCGAGAGGGTCTGGAGTCGCGAGTACTCCAAGCGTCTTCCGCGCGACATTCAAGAGCGGGCGCTGATGAAGCTGCAGCAGTTGAATGCGGCTGGAGACCTGAAGGACCTTTCGATTCCGAGCTCGAATCAGCTGGAAGCTCTGAAAGGCGATCGGAAGGGCGAGTACAGCCTTCGGATCAACAAGCAGTGGCGGATCTGTTTCAGGTGGCGTGACGGTCACGCCTTTGATGTTGCGATCATCGATTATCACTAGGTTGGAGTGACGAATATGGCGGCGAGAAAGATCAAGCTCACTCACCCCGGGAAGATTCTCCGGGAGGAGTTTATGAAGCCTGTGGGCCTCAGTGCGTATGCACTGGCTAAGGCGCTGGACGTTCCGCTGCCTCGAGTGAACGACATTGTGCGCGAGAAGCGCTCGATCTCACCGGAAATGGCGGTGCTGCTCTCAGCCTATTTCTGTACGTCTGATGGCTACTGGATTAACTTGCAGGCGCACTTCGATCTGGAAATGGCTAAAGACAAGGTCGGCAAGCAGGCAGCTCGGATCAGTCCTCATCCTCATGGGGCGGACGGTTCGCTGCAGCCCGTGTGAGGGCCACGCTGGTCTACCGACGGAACGATGTTGGTATCTAACGGCCCGGAACGCACGCGAGCGAACCGCAGCGGAAACGCTTGCAGTTGTTACCCGCTGCGACTGGCGCCGAAGATCGTTTTAAGCAGGTAGCTGTCAGGGGGTAATTCAGGTTCTGGTGCATTAACGGCAGCACCCTATGATCGGGGCCTTTTGTGAGCCCCGGAAATGCCCCAAGCCGCTTCCCGCGACCCCATCTATCGTCGCCGTCGCTACAGTGCGGAACTCATCGAACAGTGCGTCCGCTGGTACCTGACATACCGGCTGAGCTATCGCGATCTGATGGCCATGATGGCCGAGCGTGAGGTAACCGTAAGCCATACGACGATCATGCGCTGGGTGCGTCATTACGTGCCGGAGTATGCGCGACGTATCGGGCAGTCGACCGCAACGGCAAGTCCGTCCACTCGCTTCTTCGCGAGGACCGTACCATAGGCTCGGCGCAGGAATTCTTTCGCCAAGCCGTCAAGGTCAAAGGATCTCCCTGGCCAGAGAAGATCAATCTCGACGGAAATGCCGCTTCTCATCTTGGCCTGCGGTTGCTCGGGGAGGAGGATTCACGGTGGCAGCACGTGAAGGTGCGTGCCCGCCGCTACCTCAATAACGCGATCGAGCAGGATTGCGCGATTT
>JBAUUG010000543.1:0-12793 GCA_049582585.1 Bryobacteraceae bacterium
GGATCGTCCGAGCTGACGGCGCGGGATTTTCAGCCGCGTCGCCGCATGCCTTCGCTTGAGGTAAAGGCCGATAACGAATTGCGTTTGCAGGATACGTGGTTCCTGGAGCCGTTGCCGTTGCCGGAGAAGCAACGAGGCCCCGGCTTATTCGTCGTCGGCGACCCAACCCCGGAGTATGAAATTTTCCGCCGGTATTTATTCGATTTTCGCACGAAGCTCACTACGCCCTTAGCTTTTCTGTTGAACCAGGGCGGAGAAGCCGTGAAGGTCTATGCGAACGCTCCGACCCCGGCACAACTCGAAGCCGATCTGGCGCAAATCGGAGACCATTCGAAGCTCGCGTTGCCGTTTCCGGGCGATTACATTACGCGGCCGAAGCGCGACTTCTTCAAGTTTGGCGCAGCGTTCCTCTGGTCAGGGTATCCGGCGCAAGCCTTGCCCTATTTGGAAGAAGTACTTCGTCGGAACCCTGAAAATGGCCGCGTGCTGGTCTTGGCCGGACAAGTCCACTACAGTCTCGGACTGACACTAGCCAAGCAGGACCGCTTCGATGAGGCCCGCAATCATTTCGAGCGCGCGATTACGCTTAGGCCCAACTACGCAGATGCGATCAACGATCTCGGAGCGCTGTACATGCAGGAAGGAAAAGTCAAGGATGCGGTGGCCGCTTTTCAATACGGCATCCGAGTCGCTCCGGATGAAGATATACTCTATCTGAATCTGGGACGAACGTACACTCGCCTGGGGCAGATCGATAAGGCACGCGAAGTGATGCAGCAACTGCTCGATCGCAAACCCGGCGATGCCACTGCGCGGCATGCCCTTGAAGAGCTGAACGGAAGATAGTTAATGAAAACAGCGATTGTGCTGGTTTGGCTTCTCGCGCCGGAACAGACCTTAATCCAGCAAGTGGCTGACTCGGGCCGGTGCGCGGATCTGTCGCGTGGGCCGGACGCGCGCGTGGCGCCTCCGACGATGATCGCGCCAGGACCGCCTCCGCTTCTGAGCTTCCGCTATTACGAGGGCAAATTACACAACCGCTTCGACAATTCCGCTCTGATGCTGGACGATGCCGGCCATTAAGCGAACGCCTGTTCTGATCCTCATTGCGGCCGGGCTGAGCGCCGGACAATCTGCGCGCGAGGAAGGCATTGCTGCTTTCAGAGATGGGCTCTATTCGGTTGCATTGACGAAGCTAAACGGCGCCCGCGACAAGACAGCGGCCATATTCCTGGCACTCACCGAAGCAGCGCTGGGCGACTGTAAGAAGGCATTGCCTGGATTGACGGGCAGTATCGGGGATCCTGTTCTATCTCGGTTAACCGGCTTGGCGGCCGTCAAATGCTTCAGCCTGACCGGCGATAACGCAAATGCCTACTCACTTCTCGAGCGCCTGGAGCGACAATTTCCGAGCGATCCGGACGTTCTCTATACGGCCGCGAAGTGGCACATGAAAGCATTCAATGACGCGACTTTCGCCATGTTTCAGCGCGCACCGGCATCGTATCGCGTTCATGAGCTCTCAGCAGAGATTTTCGAGGTGGAGAATCGGTACTCGGATGCTATCGCCGAGTATCGAAAATCCATCGAAATGAACCCCAATGCTCCCGAACTTCACTTCCGCTTGGGTCGGGCAATTCTCTTACAAAGTCATAATCCCGAGGCGCTCGATTCGGCCGCTTCTGAATTCAATTCAGAGCTGAAATTGAGCCCGGAAGATAGCGCTTGTGAATTTCAGCTCGGGCAAATCGCGCAGGTCAAGGGCAAAAGCGCGGATGCAAGATCTCACTTCGAGCGGGCGCTTTCCCTCTCTCCGTCATTTGTACAAGCGCTGATTGCGCTCGGCAAGCTGGATATCCAGGAGAAGCAATACGCCGAGGCCATTTCCCTCTTCACCCGCGCAACAGAGGCGCAGCCAACCAATGAGACCGCCCATTATGCTCTGCTCACTGCTTACCGGGATTCCGGCCAAATGGAAAAGGCAAAGGCTGAGCAGGCGGTTCTTAAACATCTGCAAAAACCGCCGGAAGGTGAATTTTCGGACTTCTTAAAAAAACTTGGTGAGAAGCAGCCAGACCAGTGAGTTTTCTCCGTTTCGCTTCTCTCGCTTGGGCGCTCACCGTTATTATTCCGAAACAGTATGCGCCGAATTTCCGAAACATTGCCAAACAGGCCGGTCTTACAGACGTCTTTCCAAACGGCGGCACAACCTCGAAGCAATACATCATTGAAACCACCGGCAGCGGTATCGCTTTCATCGACTACGATAACGACGGCTTGCTCGACCTCTTCGTTCTCTCGGGTGAGGGAGGTACGAACCGCATGTATCACAACGAGGGGAACGGCCGCTTTCGCGATGTTACCGATGAACTAGGGCTGCGCTCATCAGGTTGGGCTCAGGGCGTTTGCGCCGGTGACTACGATAACGATGGATTTACTGATCTCTTCGTGACGTACTGGGGTCAAAATCACCTTTATCGGAACCTCCAAGGCAGGCGCTTTGAAGACGTGACGGGCGCCGCGCACCTCACGCAGAGCCGTGTTCGCTATAACACCGGTTGCGCCTTTGTCGATATTGACGGCGACGGGCGCCTCGATCTGTTTGTCGCGAATTATCTGAAGTTCGACCCTGCCGTCACGCCGAAGCCGGGCGCGAATCCATACTGTTTTTACCGTGGGATTGCTGTCAACTGCGGACCTCGGGGGCTGCCATTCGACCGAAATATCCTGTATCGAAATAATGGCGACGGGACATTCACCGACATTTCTGAGCCGTCCGGAATTGCCGCCCCGGAGGGCCATTATTCATTGAGCGTTCTGACCGGAGATTTCAATGAGGACGGCTTGCCCGACATTTACGTCGCCTGCGACCAAACACCCTCGCTTCTCTACATCAACAAAGGGAACGGCAAATTTGAAGAGGAGGGCGTGCTTCGAGGCGTAGCATTCGACCAGAACGGCAAGGCCATGTCCGGCATGGGCGCGGACGCGGCGGATTACATCGGGGAGGGTCATCCCAGCATTTTCCGAACGAACTTTTCAGATGAGTTTGAAACGCTCTATCGGAACGGAGGTCACGGCAACTTCGACGAGGCGACGCTCGATGCAGGCCTCGGCCAAAACACTCGATATGTCGGTTGGGGCACAGGTTTTTTCGATTTCAACAATGACGGATGGAAAGATCTGCTGCTGGTCAATGGGCACGTATTTCCGGAAGTTGAAAGCTTGCACCTGGACATTCATTACAAAGACCGGGCCATCCTTTACGAGAATCTCAGGAACGGGAAGTTTCAGGACATTTCGGAAAACGCAGGTCCGGGACTCCTCGAAAAACACTCCTCACGCGGCGCAGCTTTCGGCGATTTCGATAACGACGGAGCGGTGGAAATCGCTATCAACAACCAGAATGAGCCGCCATCTTTGCTCAAGCAATTAGTCAATCCTTCCGGTCATTGGATCATTTTGAAGCTGATCGGTACGCGGTCAAACCGGAGCGCGATTGGAGCGCGCGTGAAGCTCATCGCCAATAGTCAAGCTCAATACGGAGAAGTGAGGAGCGGTGGAAGCTATCTCTCGCAAAACGATCTGCGGCTGCACTTCGGCCTAGCTTCCGCTACGCGGGTGGATAGCATTGAGGTTCACTGGCCAAGCGGTACTCTGCAACTTCTTGGAAACCAGCCTTGTGACCGGATCGTCACGATTCAGGAACCCCGCTGACGGGGACGATCGAAAGCTATAGCGGCGGGATACTGAGTCTAAGGGGAGTGTACACGAGAGTGACGCTCGCAGCGGCTACTTTGCTGCCGTTTTCGCTTTACGATCTGTGCTCCAATGGATATCTTCGAACCAGAGATGATTGAGGCAGTCCGGCAGATGGAGGCACGGCTACAGGCGTCCGAAGCCGATCTTTCGCGCCTTCAGACGGAATTGACGGCGGCAACCACTGCCTTGGAGCAGAAAAAAGCGAGGGTGGTTTCGCTCGAGCGCGAGCTGCAACGGGAACGAGAAAGCTTGCTGGCGCAAATCGATACAGTCGAGCGCGAGCGGGGCGAGATCCAAGCGACTCTACACGCCGTTGTACATAGCCGAGCTTGGAGATTGGCCGAGAAAGTCCGCGTGCCTTGGCGCAAAATGCAACGGGATTGGCCTCGCCTGAGTACAATCGCGCGGTTCGTCGGCCGCAAATTCATGGGCAGCCCGGGCACGCAGGTGGCCGAAAAAGCGGCGGCCAAGTCCCCCCAACAAGGGCAAGCTCCGGAACGCGCCTATTCCGCTGCCGCGTACGTTCGGTGGATGGACGAGCAGGAACCAAGTCCGGAAGAATTGCTTTCGCAGCGCAAATTAGCCGATTCGCTCACCGATCGCCCGCTTTTCAGCATCATTGTCCCCGTTTACCGAACCCCGCAACACATGTTGCAGGAGTGCCTTCAAAGCGTTCTAGAACAGACTTATGCCCGGTGGGAACTATGTATCGCCTACGCCGGGGGAGAAGATTCGCGCAACCTTGAATTGGTGCGGGATCTGGCATCTCGCGATTCGCGGGTGAGGGTTCTGGAGCTCGAAGAAAATCGGGGCATCTCAGGCAACTCGAACGCCGCTCTCGACCTCGCGACCGGAGACTTCGTCGCGCTATTGGACCACGATGACACGTTAGCTCCGTTTGCTCTTTTTGAAGTCGCCGCACGCCTGCGAGCGGAACCGGGCGCCGAAATCCTGTACTCGGATCACGACTACTTGGACCCTGTGAACGGTTTGAGAAGCAATCCACTTTTTAAGCCGGACTGGTCGCCGGAACTGATGCTATCGGCAAACTACATCACGCACTTCACAGTGTTGCGGCGCAGCCTACTGGAACAAATCGGCCGGTTCGACCCAGCCACGGACGGAGCGCAGGATTGGGACCTTTTCCTCAGGGCAACTGAGCGAACCAGCCATATCTCGCATATCGCGAAGATTCTTTATCACTGGCGAATGCACGCAGAATCCACGGCTCACAACGGCTTAGGTAAAAACTATGCCGCCGCCCAATTGCTCGCGCTTTCCAAGCATTTGGAGCGGTGCGGCATAGACGCCGAACCTGAGGTAATGCCGAATGGTCTGCTGCATGCGCGCTTTCGGCGCAAACCGGAGAAGCTGGTATCGATCATCATCCCGACGAGGGACCGCGTAGACCTACTCTCCCGCTGTGTCTCAAGTTTGCTCGAACACACTCAGCACGAGGATTTCGAGATTCTGATTATCGACAACGATAGCGGCGAGAGAGCGACGAAGAAGTACTTCCACAGCCTGGAAGGCGACAAGCGTTTCCGAATCATATCGCATCAGGGGGCATTCAATTACAGCGTCGCCAATAACAGAGCGGCTCGTGAAGCTAAAGGCGATTTCCTGCTGTTTCTCAACAACGACGTGGAGATCATACGGCCGGATTGGCTTAACGAGCTTGCCTGTTGGGCGGGTCAAAAGAACATCGGCATAGTAGGAGCGAGACTGCTGTACGGGAACGGTACTATCCAGCACGCAGGCGTAGTTTTGGGAATGAGCGGATTCGCCGATCATCCATTTGCTCAAGAAGCCGCGCTTACGTTTGGTCTTGCGGGGAGTACTGGATGGTATCGCAACTTTCTTGCGATCACAGGCGCCTGCATGATGATACGTCGCGAAATCTTCGATTCCCTAGGTGGCTTCGACGAAAGTTTCACGCTTTGCGGCAGCGATGTCGAGTTGTGCCTTCGCGCGCGCGAGCGGGGCTTCCGTATCGTTTACAATCCGTTCGCCGAGCTCATACATCACGAGCAGCAGACGCGCGGTGGTGAGGTGCCCGCTGGCGATTATCTGCAGTCCTTCAAGCGGTATCGCCGCTGGTTGGCGGAGGGCGATCCTTACTGGAATCCCAATCTTTCGCTCTGGAGCCGGCGGCCCATTTTCCGTTATCGAGCTGAACCCTCGAGCCTCGAGTTTGCAAAAAGGCATGTGGAGCGCCTGAAAGCGAATGGCTCGCCGGTAAAGTCAAACCGGGTGAGTGAGGAAGACCTGATGGTCCGCTGGTTCGATTGCAGCGATGAGCAGTTCCGCCGGTTGCGCAAACAGGCTGCGGCCGTACAAGGCTTTCGACGGGTGAAACGAGTCCTGTGGCTGATCCCCGCTTTTGAAAATCCGTTCTACGGGGGCATCTTTACGATCTTGCGTTTTGCCGAATACTGGAAACGTGAGAAGCAGGTCGAGAGTCTTTTCGCAATCTGCGGCGCCACCGATCATCAGGTGATGGCAGACCGGATCCGCACCGTCTACCCGGACTTGGCGGATAGCCATTTATCGATACTTGAAAGTGTAGAGAGGGCGGCGGATCTCCCGGCAGTCGACGCCAGCATTTGCACTCTTTGGACAACCGCCTATTTCGCCCTTCATCATGAAGGCGCGGCGCGCCGCTTTTACCTGATCCAAGACTTCGAACCCAGCTTTTACCGAGCCGGCTCAATAAGCGCGCTCGTGGACAGCACGTATCGCATGGGCTTGTACGGAATTGCGAATACAGTCAGCTTAAAGACAATGTATGAGTCCGAATACGGGGGTAAGGCGATGCATTTTACGCCTTGCATCAATGAGGCTGTTTTTTGCACTTCCGAGATCCGGCGCGCGCGCAATCCGATTGGGCCTTGGCAGGTGTTCTGCTATGGCCGTCCGAATCACCCCCGGAATGCTTTCGAGCTTTTGAAAAGCGTCGCGCACCTTTTGAAAGAGCGGATGGGAGATCAGGTCCGCATCGTCAGCGCGGGGGGCGACTGGGATCCTTCCGAGCACGGGCTGACGGGAATCGTGGAAAACCTTGGAGTTCTCGCCTACGAAGATACTGCCCGGCTTTACCGCCAGAGCGACGTGGGCGTGGTGATGATGCTCACACGGCATCCTTCGTACATCCCGCTGGAACTGATGGCGAGCGGCTGTCTCACGGTCAGTAACGCCAACTCGTGGACAGCTTGGCTGCTCAAAGACAATGAGAACTGTTTGCTTGCGTTCCCGACGGCAACGGCAATAGCCGACGCGATCGAGCATGGTCTCCGTGATTCGGAATTGCGCGAGCGAATTACGGACAACGCGCTTAAGATGGTACGTTCACGGTATCTTGACTGGCCGACTCAGATGGAAAACGTTTATGAGTACCTCTGCGATCCTCAGGCTTACATTGATGCCTGGTTGGAAGTCGGGCGAGGATCGATGGTTTCGACGCGCGTAGCATCTGCGGACTGAGTGTTATCGTTCTGCGGAGCCGGAGCGGCGAGTTCCGCGTCCACCATGATGTTCACCAAGGCGCGGATTCCGACCCGGTATTCCCAGCCGAGTTCGCGGCGCGCAAGCGATGGATCCGCGCGCAGATCATCCACCTCAGCCGGGCGATAATAACGCGGATCGATTTCGACATACTCGCGCCAGTTAAGGCCTACGCGCTCGAAAGCCAAATCCAGGAAATCCCGGACGGAGTGGCTATCGCCGGTCCCGATCACGTAATCGTGTGGTTCATCCTGCTGCAGTATCCTCCACATCGCCTCAACGTATTCCGGCGCGTATCCCCAATCGCGGCGGGCATCCAGGTTTCCGAGATACAACTTGTTATCCAGGCCCAATTTGATCCGAGCCGCTGACCGGGCAATTTTCCGGGTGACAAAGGTCTCACCCCGGCGGGGCGATTCGTGATTGAAGAGGATGCCGGAACAAGCGAACATGCCGTAGCTTTCGCGGTAGTTTACGCTGATGCCGTGCGCGAACAATTTGGCGCACGCATAGGGACTCCGGGGATGAAACTGCGTGTTTTCGCTCTGCGGCGCCGGAGCCGAGCCAAACATCTCGCTCGATGAGGCTTGGTAGAAACGGGTGTTAAGCCCGAGATGCCGTACGCTCTCTAACAGCCGAAGAGCCCCGATGGCCGTGATATCGCAAGTGTACTCGGGAATATCGAAGCTGGTGCGAACATGACTTTGAGCAGCGAGATTATAGATTTCATCCGGCCGCACGTCGTGCAGCACCTTCCAAACGCTGCCGGAATCGGACAAATCGGCAAAATGCAAAAAGATCCGGCTCGTCTCATCGTGCCAATCGGCGTAGATCTGATCAAGCCGGCCGGTGTTGAAGCTGCTGGACCGCCGTTTAATGCCGTGTACTTCGTAGCCCTTTGAAAGCAGCAGTTCAGCGAGATACGAGCCGTCCTGTCCTGTAATGCCGGTTATCAGAGCACGCTTCATCTGTCCGTCCCTTCGCCGCCCGCCGAGGCGGTTCGAACTGCAGGGCGGGTCTCTTCAACAAGATGTGCCGCGGGTTGTCCTTTTTCTGGTAGCGGGCAGCGAAGAGTGGCGCGCGCGAAGATTTTTCTCCGGAATAGGCGCAGCAAAAACCGGAGGCTCTGAATCGCGTCCGTGACAACCATTTTCGAGTGCCCCTGTATACGGGCAGACAGAACAATAGGGATCTCGATGATAGACGCACCATTAAACCAGAGAATGAACAAGCTTTCGAAGAAAAACGAGTAACCGCGCGAACCGACGAGATCGAAAAGGCGGCGTGGGATGCGGTCAAGACGATAGAGGCGGAATGCTCCCGTCGCGTCCAAGGGCATGCGCAACAGCAGGCGCGTCATGACGTGCCCAAGGTGAGTCAGAAATCGTCGAGAAAGATTCCACCCGGGCAGGCTATCCTCCTCGAGAAATCGAGATGCGATCACGACATCGCACGCATCCGCCTTATCTAGGAAAGCCGGAATTGAAGCTGGAGAATGCGTGAAATCCGCATCCATCGTGAGAAGAAGACGATATCCGCGCTGGTAGGCCCAATCGATGCCGGCGAGATGGGCGCTTCCGATCCCCTGCTTGCTGTCGCGCTGCAGAACTTGAACCCAGGAGTGCTGCCCGGCGATTCTCTGTAGAATTTCATCAGTTCCATCGGTCGAGCGATCGTTGACGAAAAGAAGGGTCGCCTGAAGCCCGAGACTCCGAATCCCTTCGAATAACGGCTCCACATTTTCCGCCTCGTTGTATGTGGGTATGAGAATCAGGAGCAGCCGTTCAGCAGGCATTCTTCAGTTCCGCCTCTACCATGATCCTTATCATTTCCTCAAAACTGGTTTGCGGCTGCCATCCCGTAGCCCGCCTCAGCTTGCTCGCATCCCCGCATAAGGTTACAGGAGGTTTGGTCAACAGACCATTTTCCTCAACCACGTACTTGCGCCAGTCGACGCCCAGCATTTCGAAGGCAGTCGCCACGAGATTGCGAACTGAGTGTAAAGTGCCGGTTGCAATGATGAAATCGTCCGGACTGTTCAGTTGGAGAATATTCCACATTGCAGTCACATAATCGGGCGCAAAGCCCCAGTCGACGAGAATGTCCAATGGGCCTAACGTTAAGTGATCCTGCTCCCCTCGCTTTATCCTCACCGCGGCTCGAACAACTTTCTTCGATAGAAATTGGATTTTCCGCCGCGGCGACTCGTGATTGTATAGAATACCAACGCTCGCGAACACATCGTGCCGCTTGCGGAACCATCTGCATGTATGCACACCGGCCGCTTTGGTCACACCGTAGGCGCTCAGGGGATTGAGCGGCGTGTCCTCATTTTGCGTATCTGAGGCAGGTTCTCCAAACACGTGCGAGGAAGCAGCATAAAACAGTCGCGACTGCGGGCTTTTTCGGCTGATGCCATAGACGAGCTGGGCGACGCCCATGGTGTTGGTCTCGAGAGACTTGCGCATGAGTTCCAGCTGGTCCAAGGGAGCGTCTTCCGCGGAGTTTTGAAAAGCAGCGAGGTAATAGATTTCGTCGGGATGCTCGGCAGAAAGTAACTCGTCCATACTTCCATCGCTGAGCGAGCCTAAGCAGTATTTCTTCGAAAGCGGGCCTTCGATTCCGCCGCGGCGGACGAGGATCAGATCATAGCCTTTGCCCTGAAGTAATTCAGAAAGGTAGGCGCCATCCTGGCCATTACATCCGATTATTAGCGCCTTGGGCAATTCCGTAGACCTCGATGGCCGGCAACGGGAAAATGAACGAGCGGCTTCCCGCAAGATAGTTTTGACTACGCGATATAAAGTCTTTGCGGAAGTGCCAGGGGAGCACGAGAATTGCATCCGGCTGAAGAGCTAAAGCCTGCTCCTCAGGGACAATCGGGATTAAAGTTCCCGGTGTGACCCGGCCGAACTTTTCAGGATTTACTTCCGCGATACAAGACAGATCCTGCGGACCCAATTCGCAGAATTGAAGGACAACATTGCCTTTGGTTGAGGCTCCGCAGCCGACCACGACTTTGCCCTCCCGTTTCACCTTGTCGAGAAGACCCCGCAGGTCGTCGCGATGCCGCAGCACGCGATCGCGAAACGCCGCGTACACTTCACCCTCGCCAAATCCTCGGGCTTCTTCCTCGCGCAGCATGGCCGAAATGTCGCCCGAGCGGGAATGTCTTGCCGCGCCTTCATGTCCCGCCAAAATCCGAAAACTGCCCCCATTTGCGTCATTCAAGTCGACATCGAGGATTTCTAAGCCGGCACGTTTGGCCATCCAGACGATTTGCTTCAGCCGGTAATACTCGAGGTGTTCATGGCAGACCGTATCGTAGGAGTTCTTGTCGATCATCGTGGGAAGATAACTTTGCTCAAAAATCCAGACGCCATCGTCAGCGAGCACCTCACGTATCTGCATCATAAATTGCAGCGGGGCTTCCAGATCGTAAAACATTGCGATCGAAGAAATGATCTTGGGCCGCTTCGGACCGACCTCGTTGAAAAAGGTTGCGGCAGAGAAAAATTCCGGGACGAGTTGGATATGGGGTGGATAGAAACTCTTGAACTTCGCGCCAGTGGGATCCATCCCCGCAGCCATTACGCCGGGCTCGTACATCGCTTGGAGAAGCGTACTATCGTTGCTTCCAATGTCCAGAATGACATCGCCGGGCGCAAGCGCCACAGCAGACTTTGCAACACTCGCAAGCCCCCGGAGGTGCGACACCATGGATTGATTTAATCCGGAACGATAGCCGTAATTATCTCCGTACATCTGCTCCGGATCAAAGGAATGGAGTAACTGCACTAAACCACAGGATTCTCCTTTCTCGTGACATTTAACCAACTCAAGCGGACCCTCTTCCACCGTCTCATCCGGTCGCGGAAAGACCCCGGTTAGAGCTTGCATGCCGAGATTCAGGATCGGGTCCAGTCGAGTATTTCCGCACACGCGGCATTGAGAGATTTCTTTGTACATGCGCTGAATAGGCAGTCTAGATTTTCGAGTTCAAGGACAACTCGCGCAAACAGATTCCGCCGGTGTGTAGAACGTTCGAAACGAGGTGTCCTGACCCGTAGGCTTTCCATCGACGAAAAATTCTCCGTCTCGATACACGTTGGTTCCGCTCAAAAACACGGTAAGTGCAGCGGGAAGGGTAAGCCCTTTAGTGGAAAGCGAAACAAAATATTGCTTGCCCGCCGAATGAGGTAAAGGCGCAAAACTGAGACGCTGGTAAGTGCAACACTGTGGTATTTTTGCGGCTGGGATTTCCGTGCTGGCTAATATTGGACCCTTCTCGCTGTCTGACAGTGAAATCGTAAGAGAACCGCTTCTGGCTTTGGCGTATTCGGCCACTTCGATGTCAACCGCGGACAAATCATCGTGTTCGGCGGTAAAGGATTGAGTGAACTTGTGACCCGGCAGTAAGGGCCCAGGCGGCCGGCCCTTCATCATTGTATCCGGTACCGTAGCGTCCGGCATATCAAAGGCTGGCTTGGCGCGCCAATAAGCCGGATATATCACGTTTGTGAGCGCGTAAATATTCACCGAAAGGCATCCAAGCGCGACGACAATCGCTACATATCGCCGCCCGCGGGAGATAGCTGTCAATCCGAGGGCCATCAGGATTGCAAGCGCGCTTAAGCACGGGAATAACAATCTCCCCTGTGGCTGGGGAAACGTCATATTAAAGTCAATCATGATAACCGCGCTGAGGATAGGAATGCTTGCGAGCAGCGCGACGACACGGACATACTTGCGGCTACCAAGAAGCATAAACAATACGCCAAATACCGCCACGTAGAAGAGGACCTCGAATCCTTTGTAAATCGATTCGGGTAATCTTACATTGATCCATCCGAAGTAACCGATGAACGATTGCACTGTTACCGTGGGAAACGTTGTGGAGAAATATGGGTCTGTAAGTGACCGCTTTTGGACTAGTCCTGGCACCGTGCGAAGCATCACATTGCTGGCGAGGACATCTCCGTAGAGGATCTTGTTTCGAACCAGCCAAGGGAGGATCACGATAGCAGGAATAACGAGCACCATCAAACGCCGAGCACGAGTTTTCCAATCTGGGGAAGTGAGCAGGAGGCAAGTTACAAACGCGGGCACAACAGCAACGGCATTGATTTTGGATAGGAACGCAAGAGCGAGGGCGATGGAACCGAGAATTGCAGGAAGCTTCTCAAAGCCGCGGACCGCCATTCTCGCGATGAAATACGTGGCAACGGCGCAGAAGACGGCAACGGCGGCATCGTTGTTTACTGTTGCGCCGCGAAAATCAAATTGAGGCAGAAAACCGATCAGGGCAGCCGCAATGACTGCTGATGAAGTACTCCGCGTAATTTCGAAGGCCGCTAAGCCGGTGAACAATATTCCAATTAGAGATAGGGCGCCGGTAGCGAGGCGAGTGCGGCGAATGGGTAGATATTTGTGAAGATCGGCGGGACAATTTTGAAAAAAGTGCGGTGGACAAGGGAGAACAAAATTCCCGTTCACAAGTCGCACCCAGACCTGTGGAGTTGCCGAT
>JBAUUG010000544.1:0-5699 GCA_049582585.1 Bryobacteraceae bacterium
GCAGCGCGGCCGCGATGATGCCGGGCAACAACATCGGAAGAGTTATGTGCCGGAACACCTGCATCTCATTGGCGCCCAGATCGAGAGCCGCCTCTTCGAAGGACGAATCGAAGGTTCTAAGCCGCGCAAGAATTACGATCACCACGTACACCAGCGAAAACGAGATATGCGCCAAGATCACTGTGTGCATCCCGAGCTGCGCATGCCGGAAGCGAAACATCCATTCGAAGAAAGCCAGGAGCGATACTCCCGTGACAATCTCCGGTGTGAGCAGCGAAAGATAGAGCGAATTCGTAAGCAGAGGCGACCGCCTCTTCCACAGCGCATACCCAGCCAGCGTCCCGATTACGGTGGAAGCGGCGGTTGCGGAAACCGCGATGATGAGGCTGTTGAGCGTGCCTTCGAGCAAAGCTGAGTTACGAAAGACTCTGCTGTACCAGCTCCACGTAAATCCCTGCCAGCTTGCGATCTTGGAAGAGTTGAAGCTGAAGACTCCGAGGACCAGGAGAGGCAAATAGAGGAACAGGTAAGCTGCAACCGCATAGGCCGGGAGGAAACGTTTCAAATCAGTTCTTCGCCCCGTCGCGTTAAGAACATTGCGGTCAGCAGAACAGCCACCATGAACAACAGAGATACGGCCGCGCCGAAAGGCCAATCGCGCGCGGTTGTGAACTGATTCTGCACCAGGTTCCCGATCATCACGGTTTTGCCTCCGCCCATCAAGTCCGGTGTCAGATAAGTCCCCAGGCACGGTACGAAAACGAGTAAGCATCCCGCAATTATTCCTGGCTTGCTCAAGGGAATGACCACTCGCCATAGCGCCGTCCACGGTGACGCGCCAAGGTCTTCAGCGGCGTCCAGCAGAGAGGGATCCAGCTTTTCCAGAGTCGCGTACAGCGGCAGCACCATGAAAGGCAGATATCCATAAACCAAGCCGAGAATCACCGCGCCCGTGTTAAACAGCAGCGGCAACGGCGCGCGAATCAAGTGCAAAGCTTCAAGAACGGTATTGATCAAACCGGTGTCACGCAACAGAAACATCCACGCATACGTGCGGATCAGGAAGCTGGTCCAGAACGGCAGCATCACCAGGTTGAGCAACAACGTTTTGTGTTCGGCCGATCGTGCGATGTAAAGGGCCAGCGGAAACCCCAGCGCGAGGCAAAGCAGCGTCGAGAGAGCAGAGATCCAGACCGACCGCCACAAAATTTCCCCATACAGCGGATCGAAAACGCGCGCATAGCTTTCGACCGTCCACGGCCGCATTACGCCTCCATACGGGCCGCGCGTCAGCAGGCTGTACGTAAATACAATCAGCAGCGGCGCGAAAAACAGCAAAGTCATCGTCACTGCGCTGGGCGCGAGAAAAACGATGCGAAGCCGCTTCATTCCCTAAGCGCTGTTTGTGAAGCGAAGCTCGTCAGAGGAGCGCCACCAAACGTGTATCGTCTCCCCAGCTTGGAAACCGGATTCGTGGCGCGCTAATTCGGCCGTGCAGCTCGCTCCGTCAGAAAGCCGGGCCTGTAAATGGACGCGGTTTCCCAAAAACGTCGAGCCCTCTACGATCGCATCACACGATCTCACGCCGCAGCCCGGGCGATCTCTCGACACGCGAATGGCCTCGGGCCGCACTCCAGCGCCATTCATCCAATTCATTTCACCCAGAAACTCAGCCACGAATCGGGATTTCGGCTGCTGATAAAGCTCCGTTGGGGTGCCGGTCTGCTCCAGCTTTCCTTCATTCATCACCGCCATTCGATCCGACAACGAAAGCGCTTCTTCCTGATCGTGGGTAATGAAGAGAAACGCGATTCCTACTCTGCGCTGAAGGCTCTTCAAATCACTCCGCATCTGCTTGCGAAGCTTAGGATCAAGAGCCGAAAGCGGTTCGTCCAACAGCAGCACTTGAGGCTCTAAGACCAGAGATCGCGCGAGCGCCACGCGCTGCCGTTCACCGCCGGAAATCTGGCTGGGCAAGCGCGATTCTTTGCCTGAAAGCTGCACGAGCGACAACGCCTGCTGTGCCCTTGCCCGAATCGCGCGTTTACTCCACTCGCGCCGCCGCTCCAGCCCGAAGGCGACATTCTTTTCCACAGTAAGATGCGGAAATAATGCGTAATTCTGAAACACCGTAGTGACGTCGCGCCGGTACGGCGGCAGATCTACAACGGAATTGTGGTTCAGCAGAATGTCACCCGCGGTGGGTGTCTCAAATCCCGCGATCAGACGTAAAGTTGTGGTTTTGCCGCACCCTGACGGTCCTAAAAGCGAAAAGAATTCACCCGGCTTGATCGCCAGCGAGATGCCGTTCACGGCGCGATGGGTCGCGTAATGCTTGGCGAGAGCCCGAAGCTCCAGAACCGTTTCCACTTGCAAAACATCAATGCTAACTCAGCCGTTGCAAGGACGATACTTGGAAGTGGAAGTGCAATATCGACCTGTTTCTTTTCTTTTGATCCTCGCATCGGCAATGGCGGCGCATGACCGCATCGGAGATATCGAATTCTTCGGATATAAGGGATTCGATGTTGCAGCCGTGCAGAACGCGCTTCCGGTTCACGCCGGCGATGTCTTCTCCACGGCTACGAAGGACGAAATATGGCGGGCAATTGAGCGTAAAATAGGCTCTCCTCCCACCGATGTTGCCGCCATCTGTTGCGATGCCGAGGGCAACCGGGTAATTTTTATCGGCCTTCCGGGATCATCGACCAAGAGATTTGCCTATAATCCCGAACCGACCGGTAGAGAGCGTCTTTCCATCACCGTCACGAACCTCCACGAAAAATTGGATAGAGCGATCGAAGCTATGGTCCGTAAAGGAGGCGCCGCAAATCAGGAAGACGATTCGCACGGGTACCCCCTCGTCAACGACCCTGTTGCTCATTCGCTTGAGTTAGCCGTACGCCGGTACGCATTGAAGCATGAACAGGAACTCCTCCGAGTCTTGAAAGACTCCGCCGATGCCGGTGAGCGCGAAGCTGCTGCGGATGTACTCGGCTATGCGCGGCAATCGCCCCGGCAAGTCTCTGCTTTGGCGCAGGCGAGCCGAGATCCCGATGACGGCGTCCGAAACAACGCTACTCGCGCACTCGGGGTTCTCGCCGAGTCCCATTCGAAATTCGCGAATGAAATTCCAGCCGGGACCTTCATCGAAATGATTCAATCCGGCATTTGGACAGATCGCAACAAAGCCTCGTTTGTGCTCCTGGAGCTCACGCGAGCGAGAGACCCGAAGCTGCTTAACGAGCTGCGGAACCAGGCGCTCGATGCATTGATCGAAATGGCAGAATGGCGGGATACCAGTCATGCTTCGAGCGCCCGAATCCTGCTGGGCCGCATAGCTGGAATTCCGGAAGAGCAATTAAATGAATTGGCTTTCCGGGGACCGGTGCAAACGATCCTTGATGCGGTAGAAACACATTGATCGCAAATACGTGGGTGCTACAACTCCGCGCAGCTGCTCAGGTTTGCTACTGAAACAATTCCCCGCCCCTGGTAATCCCACTTATGAATCGAATGCCTCGCATGATCTTTGCACTGGGTGTGTTGTGCTGCTGTCCTTCGCTTCCATCGCAAACTTCCGCAATCCCGCCGCCGGCAACCATGATCAAGATGGTAGTGCGATTGATGGGGCCTGGAGTGAAGCCGGGCACATTCGCTGCTTTGCCCAAAACCATTTATCGCGCCGGAGCGCACTATGCGCGTATAGAAGACGCACCCGATGCGCGGCAGGGAATGCAAAAGCTCACGGTCATCGCTGAGCCGGATGCTTACAGCGTAAACCTGATCGATAAAAAAGGCACCCATGCGATCGACCAGGGCGGGACGAACGATCTTCATCTGCCCGTCGTTTTGCCTTTGGATCCGAAACGCCTGCTGGCCACGCTCGATCGGCTGGAGTTTGGCGACGAATTGGACTTCTTCGAGCAGGCTGGCGCGGCGAAGGAAGCCGGACCGATCATAAACGCGAAACCGACCGACGCCTATCGCCTGAAAACCGCGGACGGCTCAGCAGTGCTGGTCGTCAGATCGGGCACGCAGGTCCCGGTCACACTCAGCTGGGACAGCCACGACGGAACATACACGTACGAATTCATCACCTATCAAGAAGTTCCCTTCGATGCGAGTTTGTTCGTTAAACCAGCAGGGATCGCGTACAAAGAAATTCCGCCCGATACCAGTCTGGACAAGGGTTGAAATTCAGAATTTTGCTATTGAAGAACGGCATCTGACATTCGTGAAGCAAGAAAACAAATCAAACAGGCGTGAGGTGTTATTAGCTATGGCAGCAGGATTAACGGCCGCGGGAATCGGTTCGGCAAACGACGATGCAATCCCTTATCGCACTTTGGGTCATACCGGCGAAAAGGTGTCCTGCATCGGCATGGGCGGCTATCATCTTGGCAAGCCCGACATCAGCGAGTCAGACGCCGTCAAGCTGATCCACACGGGGGTCGATCGTGGAATCAACTTCCTGGACAATTCGTGGGACTACAACAATGGCGACAGCGAAAAGCGCATGGGTAAGGCCCTCAAAGAGGATGGCTATCGTAAGCGCGTTTTTCTAATGACTAAGATCGACGGCCGCACGAAAGAAACGGCCGCGAAACAAATAGATGAGTCACTGAAGCGCCTCGAGACAGATCACCTTGACCTTTTGCAATTGCACGAGATCATTCGTTTTGACGACCCGGATCGGATTTTCGCGGAGGGCGGCGCCATCGAAGCTGTCTTGGATGCGAAGAAGGCAGGCAAGGCGCGTTACATCGGTTTTACCGGGCACAAGGATCCGCACATTCATCTCTATATGCTCGAGGTGGCCGATAAGCACGGCTTTCAATTCGATACCGTCCAAATGCCGATTAACGTCATGGACGCTCATTTCCGAAGTTTCGGACAGCTCGTCTTGCCTGAGCTGGTGAAAAGGGACATCGGCGTCCTCGGGATGAAAAGCATGGGTGACACTGTGATCTTGAAAAGCAAAATCGTGACCGCGATGGAGTGTCTCCATTACGCGCTCAACATGCCCACATCGGTCGTCATTACCGGCATCGACAAGCCGGAGCTTTTGGACCAGGCTTTTCAGGCAGCCCGCACATATAAACAGGTAAGCAAGGAGCAAATCTCCGCGATACTTGCTCGAACTGCGAAAGCTGCGGCGAGCGGCCAGTGGGAATTGTTCAAAACCAGTGAACACTTCGATAGCACGGCTAAGAATTTGCAGTGGCTGGGTGGGGAAAGTCCCCATGTAAAGGCCGTCGCGCCGCCCGCATAATTCTTTGCTACGCTGAGGCGAAATGTTCATCGGCGGCCTCAAGAATGCTTTTCGATCTGCACTACTTTCGCTGCTGGCTCTTCCAGTTTGCTTCGGCGCAACTACTCCGAAGCCCAAGCTTGTAGTCGGAATTATCATTGACCAATTTCGGTACGACTACTTGACGCGCTTTCGCGGCGATTATCATGGCGGCCTGGATCGGCTCATGACGCAGGGCGCGGATTTCACGAACGCTTTCTATGAGCAGGTCCCCACCGTGACGGCCGCAGGCCACAGCATCTTTATGTCGGGCGCCATGCCGGCGGTCAGCGGCATCGTGGGCAACGCCTGGTACGACCGCGAGGAACAGAAAGTTGTCACCAGCGTTTGCGATTGGGATGTCAATATGATCGGCGGCGGCCAGGAAGAGAAAGGCCACAAGTGC
>JBAUUG010000545.1:0-2413 GCA_049582585.1 Bryobacteraceae bacterium
TCCAATTTGAGCGGCGATCGCGAGAGCCTCTTCGGGACTGCTGAGCACGCCGCGCGAGCCAGGCAGAATGGGGACGCCTGCCTCTTCCATAATGCTTCGCGCGCGCTGCTTTAATCCTAATTGGCGAATGACTTCCGGTTTGGGTCCGATGAACTTGATGCCCGAGAGCTCACAGACTTCGGCGAAATCCGCGTTTTCGCTGAGAAATCCATAGCCGGGATGGACGGCGTCGACATTGGTGATTTCGGCTGCGCTGATAACAGATGGCACGTCCAAATAGCTGCGCGAGCTTTTTGCAGGTCCGATGCAGATGGCTTCATCGGCAAATCGAACGTGCAAACCATGCCGGTCAGCCTCTGAATAAACAGCAACGGTTTTGATCCCGAGATCCTTACAGGCGCATATCACGCGAAGGGCGATTTCACCCCGGTTCGCGATAAGGATTTTGCGGAACATGAGCAGCGAGGCTACCGGGGACGAATCGTAAAGAGCGATTCGCCGTACTCGACGGGCCGGCCATTTTCAACGTGCTTGGCGATCAGGGTGCCGGCGATCTCCGCCTCAATCTCGTTCATCAGTTTCATGGATTCGATAATGCAAAGCACTTGCTTGGGCTCTACGTGATCACCGGCCTTCACAAAGGTGGCGGCTCCGGGGGCGGGAGCATCATAATAAGTGCCTACGATGGGCGATTTGACCACCACGTCCCGCTCATCTTCTTTAGGCGCGGACGGGGGCGCAGGGGAAGCGGGAGCCTCGACCGGAGCTGACGGCGAAGCAAGCGCTTGGGCCGCCGATGTCACGGGGACAGGAAACACAACGGGCGCGCCCAAATGGTGGTTTGTCGCCGCATCGCCGCGAATGCGTACCCAGTTCTCGCCCCAATGCACTTCCAGTTCCTGGATTCCGGTGTCGCGGACAACGTCTATCAGTTTTTTGATCTCGTCAATCGTCACAGAACGACCAGTTCCTTCCGCGTGGGAGTTAGAACTTCACATCCGCCGGACGTTACAACAACCGTGTCTTCGATACGAATGCCGCCGAGACCCTCGTCGTAGACACCCGGCTCGATCGTGATCACCATTCCGTCCTCCAGCTTCGTGCTCTCTTTCCGGCCCACTCGCGGGCGTTCATGAATTTCAATACCGAGCCCGTGCCCGGTCGAATGAACAAACAGTCTGTCCATCCCGAAGGCGCGCAGGACATCGCGAGCCGCACGGTCGACGTTGTTGCAAGAAGCTCCAGCCTTCACGGCGTCAAGCGCCGCGAGCTGGCTTTCCAAAACGGCGCGGTACATTCGCCGCATCTTCGCGCCCAGCTTCCCCACTGCATGGGTTCGGGTCATGTCACTGGCGTAGCCGGCGACGGTCGCGCCCATATCAACTAATAATAGTTGATCTTGCTGAATGGGGTGATGGGTGGGCCGGGCGTGCGGCAAGGCGCTGCGCTCGCCGGAGGCGACAATGGTCTCGAAAGCGGGTCCGTCGGCGCCCAAGCGGCGCATGCGGTATTCAATCTCGGCGGCGAGGTCAATTTCGGTCATGGAAGGCTTAAAGCGGTGCAGAGCTTGCTCGAGCGCTGCCGAGTTCAAGAGCACAGAAGCCTTTATGGCCGCGACCTCGACCGGAGATTTCACCATCCGCAGCTTCTCAATTGAACCTGATACCGGTTTGAGGCGAATGCCGGGAAGCTGCTCTCTCAACTGGCGGTGATCTTCAAAGGCGATCCGATTTTCTTCAAAGGCAAGCGACTTGATGCGCAAGCGCTTGATCCAGGACGAAAGCGCTTTGGTGAGAGGTCCCTTGGCGACTTTCACTTCGCAATCGGATTCGCGAGGGGCCTGGACCTGATAACGGGGATCGGTGAAGAGCAAGGCGCGGTCCCGCGTGAGAAGCAGAGCGCCGTTACTTCCGGTGAAGCCGCTGAGATAACGGACGTTCGGAAGCGCGCTGACGAGAAAGGCGTTGGCCCGCGCTTGTTGCAAGACAGGGACCAAACGCTCGCGCCGTAAAGATGGCTCAACGACGTGTGCCAATACTCGGCCTCTAAGGCTTCAGCAGCAATTTGCCGCTAGTCTTGCGGCCTTCCAGATCGCGATGCGCGGTTGCCGCATCAGCCAAATTGTAAGTTCGGTGGATTCGTACCTGCAAGCGTCCGGCAGCGATCCAATTGAATATGTCGGAAGACCTCCATTTCAACTCGCCGGGGTCGCTGATGTAATTCGGCAGCGAGGGACGCGTAAGGAATAGCGATCCTTTCTGACCGAGAATCAGCGGATCAATTTGTCCGACCGGTCCGCTGGATTGGCCGAAACTGACCATCATTCCGCGCGGACGCAACGAATCAAGGCTCTTGTGAAAAGTCGTCGCACCTACCGAATCATATACAACGTCAACGCCTTTTTTCCCCGTGA
>JBAUUG010000546.1:0-17651 GCA_049582585.1 Bryobacteraceae bacterium
GGGCAGAGGTTGGAGCATCAAGGCGCGTTAGACGCGCATCATCGAGACGCAGGATGGAGAGCGATACGCCCGCCATATCAAGCGAGGAAAGGAACGTTCCTGAATAAGTTCGTTCAACGATCAGACCGCGAGATCCGAGCGTCATTAGCGCTCGACGCGCGAAGATCGCCAGCTCCATGGTCGTCGTCGCGCCGAGGTTATTGATCAGGACGGCAATTCGCTCTCCGTGCTCTAGCTGCTGGGCAGAAAGGATCGCCTCAACGAGCCGGCCGGCAATCCGATCGGCGGATTCGAGCGGAATGCGGGAAACACCTGGCTCCCCGTGAATCCCGAGCCCTAATTCCACCTCAAACTCGTCCAGCGTAAAGCTCGGCTTGCCGATGGCGGGCACCGTACACGCACAGAGGGAAACGCCCATTGTGGCGACGGCCTGCGAGGCGGCGCGCGCGATGGCGGCCACTTCCGTGAGACTCTTCCCTTCAGCGGCTGCGGCTCCCGCAATCTTGTGAACCAAGACGGTTCCCGCAATACCACGCCGCTGCTCCGCAAGGGCTACGTCATCCGCGACGATTACGGTTTCCACCTGAATCCCTTCAGAGCGGGCCATCTCAGCCGCGAGGCCAAAATTCAAACGATCGCCCGTGTAGTTCTTTACGATCAGCAACACGCCGAACTTTCCCGCGACGGCTTTGATCGCGGCAAAAACGGAATCGGGAGAAGGCGAAGTAAAGACTTCACCAGCTACTGCCGCGCTCAACATGCCCGCTCCCACGTAACCCGCGTGGGCGGGTTCGTGACCGCTTCCGCCTCCGGAAATCAGCGCGACTTGCCGATCACGGATTTCCGTCGCGTCCGAGCGTAGCAACACATAATGGTTCGCGAGGCGCGCTAACCCCGGATTCGTGGCGAGAAAACCTTGCGTCATCTCCTCCACCACAGCGTGGGGATGGTTGATGAGCTTCTTCATTACCAAAGGAAGGTTACTGTTTTGTTCTGATAACCGGTTCCACTGGGGAACTCGATGTGAAGCTTGCCATTGCCGATTTCCGCGCCTTTCGCCGATACATTAGCGCGATTCAGGCGGAGCGGCAGATCGTAGGCGGATCCGCCCGGCGCTTCGAATGAGAACACCGCTTGCGTCCCGGAGAACTCTTCGTCCAAGACTTTTAGCTGGGCGGTTTCCGATCCTTCGGACGGCAAGGCTGCTGGAATGGACAGCTCGACAGGCTTAAGCGCAATTGTCAGGGTGGTCTTGCAGGGCGTCGAGGCTGCCGACTGCTCCGCCAGACAGATCACTTCAGGTCGGCTCGATCTGGCTGTCACTATGAGATGTCCAGCGCTACGCTCGAAATCGAGATCGACCAGGGAAGAGCCTAAGGGCACATGGCGAAGCTGGGCGTGGTCCCAATCCGCAGGCAATTGCGGAGCGAGCCGAAGCGTGTGGCTTGGCGCGTCCCACTCGAGGCCGAATAGGCCCCGCAGCATGGGCGAAATCACCATCGCCGACGACCACAGCTGGTGCGAGCTGCTGCGGCCCAGCGGCTGAAAAAACTGGCCCGAAAGCAATTCCGTCACCGAGCCGAGATCTTGCGCCCAAGTCAGGCCTGCATTTTGCATGAGATGTGCGTAGCCGGAGAGTGGACGGCCGGCGCGATATTCCGCGAGCGACACCCATCCTGTGAACAGCGGCCAGATGGAGCCTTGGTGATAGCTGATCGGATCGTAGAACGACGTGCGATCGCTAATATCGCGGGTGCCCCAGTCGGTCGAAAACTCGTTCGAGGCCCAGCGCGTGAGCATGGGCCCGGCGTTCTTCAGCGCCAGAGTTCCGTCCCACCAGGCAACCGACGGATAGATGCTCGCCGCTTGATCGAGTGAGCCGTCTCGGTTGCGGCTGAATGCATAGAACTTTTCGGAACTATCGTAATACTCAGATTCGATTTTTGCGGCGATATCCGCGGCCTTTTTGTGAGCATCATTCGAAATGCCATGTTCGTTCATCACTGCGGCAAGGCGCGACATGGCTGCAGCCGATTGCTGGTCCATGGCAGCTAGATAAATCTCCTGATAGGGCATGCCTTGCGGCCAGGATTCGACCCAGCCTGTTCCTTGCGTGTTGTTGTAAATGCCGTCATCGGAATCGTGAGCGCGCGTGAAAGCATACGCCTTCCGGACAGCTTCCCAATTATTCTTCAGATATTCGATATCGCCGCTGGTGCGAACGTAATCCCACATGGCCATGACGAGCAGTGGAGTGGAATCGGCTGAAGCGTAGAAGTAGGGAGTCGTTTTCCAATCCAGGCTGTCAGCCGATTGCGAGTATTCATGCATGATCTTACCGTCCTCGCGCTGGCGCTTGAGGAGGAAATCGAGCGCTCTTCGCGTGAGCGCGAAGTCTCCGTAGCTGTTGATCGCGTACGTTGTCCACAGCGTATCGCGGCCGAAAAACCAAGCGTACCCGGGACGCGCGGAATCGGCTGATTCGTAATATCCGGCAATTAGACCGATTTCATTGTGATATTTAACCTGCGCCTGGTCGATGGCGATCTCGGCCCATTGCAACGCTTCGTTGATGCGGTGATCGGGTGTTTCCGCGGTGAGGCGGCGATCGAAGAAATGGGCATAGTAGTCCTGAGTTTGGCGGTAGAGATCGGGCAGAGCGGAATTGATCGCGGCCGCCTGCGCGTAAGGCGAATCTCCGGTTGCAACAGTCATAACCAGCGGAAATACGGTGCCGCGATCGCGTTTCGGATCGTACGAAAGCTTTAGCTCCAGGGGGTAGGTCTGCGGATGCTCCTGATAAGGCGGCATGATGCCGGAGCGTGTGTGCGGCATGGCGACGACCGCCGAGAACTGCGGGTTATCGGTATGCAAGACGTAGAGTCCGCTGTCGCCCTGCGTGACCCATTCTCCATTCGGGCGGCCGAAATTCGGCGCCGGCCACATACGCAGCATTTCGGGCGTAAAAGAGAACGTGATATCGAGCGGGCGTATCGAATCGATCTCGAAGAAGACGGCGGCTCCGGTGGCGGGTGCGGATGCCTGATCACCGCGGGATGCGAACATGTGCTGGCGGATTGTGAATGCCGCGTGCGAATACGTGATGATCGTCTCGGCGGGCGTGACTTTAATCACTGCGGCGAGCGCGTTCACGTCGATAGGAACGGGGTAGTTGGCCAGATCCGCGCGGATTCTGAAATCACTCAAAATCTTAACCGGCCAGAGCCACGCTTCAAACTTTCCGTTCTGCCGACCGAGTAACGCGCCATGTTCGCCCGCTACTGTCCAAGGCATGCGCGGAACGCAGGGCGAGACGATCTGAAGCGTGCTGGTGCTGGTTGAAAAGGCAGGCAACGGAACAAGCTCCGCGGCTGCGGCGCTGGTTGCCAGCAGAGCTAACGCACATATCTGGTTCATTATCTTCCTAGCTTTTAATCATCCAGGACAGGCTCAAGGCGCTCCTGCGGCTGTGGCCGCAGCTCGCGGTGACGCATCAAAGTCCGGGCACAGGTGTTCCAGCGCAAGATGGAGTCATCATTGCCGGGCGGACGCAATGCTTCGGCCCGTTCATAGCAGTGCATGGCATCGAGGAATTCAGCGTAGGCTTTCGGACCCCAGCCAAACAATCCTTGCTTCATGCGGGCTCGGGCCGAGCGCTCATGGATGATGCCGCTGTAGTAAGCCCGCTCATAATCACCGTCGATGCGGCCCAAGACTTCCCGAGCGGCTGCCGGCGTCGCCTCTGCGCCAAATTGATCAGTGAGCGACAACAGCAGCATCACCGCGGCGCTTTGGTTAGCGGGATCAACGGCCAGAATATCGAGGCAGATACTCTCCGCCTGAGAAGGCTCGTGAAGGAGGCGGTATCTCTCGGCCTTTTCGAGAGCTTCGACTATGGCGCTTTGCGAAAGTGATTTCAACTCAAACTGCATGATCTCTGCCATTCAGCGACTGAAAATTCGAAACAATTTGTGCAGTGGATCAAAATACCGATCCACGACCCGCTCCTTTAACGGGATGATTGCGTTGTCAGTGATGGTAATGCCTTCGGGGCAGACGTTGGTGCAGCACTTGGTGATATTGCAGTACCCGATCCCGTGTTCCTTGCGCAGATCGCCGGTTCGATCTTCATTGTCGAGCGGATGCATTTCGAGCGCAGCTGTGTAGACCAGGAACCGCGGACCAACAAATTCGTTATACAGGTGATGCTCGCGAAGGACATGGCAGACATCCTGGCATAAATAGCATTCGATGCACTTGCGGAATTCCTGAACGCGGTCCAGGTCTTCCTGCGACATGCGCCAAGTGCCGTCGGGAGCGTCGGGCTTTCGCGGCTTGAACTTTTTAATGGTGGTCTTCGCGCGGTAGTTCCAGGAGACGTCGGTAACCAGATCCTTGATCAAGGAAAAGGCTTTCATCGGTTCGATAGTGACGGCCTTATCCAGAGGTAGAGAATTCAGGCGCGTCATGCACATCAGGCGGGGGTTTCCGTTGATTTCCGCCGAGCAGGAGCCGCACTTGCCCGCTTTGCAGTTCCAACGTACGGCCAGGTCATTGGCCTGCTCGGCTTGAATGCGATGCACGGCATCGAGCACCACCATGCCCGGAGAGATTTCCGTCGTGTAATCACGAAAATCTCCGGCTTCGTTATCGCCTCGCCAGATTCGAAACGTCGCTGTAGCCATATCTCTGGTCTATTTCATCTCGTCGATAATCTGCTGGAGTTCCGCAGGCAGATCTTTCAGCGGCTCGGGACTTACCTGCATTTCACCCGGAGCGTTTTGACGAACCACAATGTTCGAGCGGCCGGTTGAATCGTCTTTCCATGGATAATCCTCGCGGAAATGCGCTCCACGGCTCTCTTTCCGCGCGATTGCCGCACGCGTGACGATCTCAGACACGGTGAGTAGATTGCCCAGATCGAGAGCAGTATGCCATCCCGCATTGTATTGGCGGTTGCCCACGACGCCGGTCTTCTTCGCCCTGTCCTCAAGCTCGCGCAGCGCAATCAAGGCTCGTTGCATTTCCTCTTCACATCGGACGATGCCGACTAGATTTTGCATCGTCTCTTGCAAGTCGTACTGTACTTGATACGGGCTTTCGCCAGTGCGCTCGAACGGCTCGATCGCTTCCCGAGCCGCTGTGTCAATCTGATGCGAATCAATGGTTGCTTGTCCATTCTGCTTGGTGAATTGAGCTGCGTATTCGCCTGCACGCTTGCCGAAGACGAGAAGATCGGAGAGCGAATTACCGCCTAACCGATTCGCGCCATGCAGGCCGGCCGCGCATTCGCCGGCGGCGAACAATCCTGGGATGTCCGACATCTGAGTATCGGCGTCCACGCGAACTCCGCCCATCATGTAGTGGGTGGTCGGCCCAACCTCCATCGGCTCCTGCGTAATGTCGATATCGGCAAGTTGTTTGAACTGATGGTACATGCTGGGCAGCTTGCGCTTGATATGTTCGGCTCCGTTCGGCAGGCGCTGTTTGATCCACGCTATATCGAGGAACACGCCGCCGTGCGGGCTTCCGCGGCCTTCGCGAACTTCACGGACGATACAGCGCGCCACGTGATCGCGGGTGAGCAATTCAGGCGGACGGCGGGCATCCCGGTCGCCTTGCGTGTAGCGCCATCCTTCTTCTTCGTTGTCCGCCGTTTGTGCCCGGTAGTTTTCGGGGATATCGCCGAACATGAAGCGGGTGTCTTGACTGTTCTTCAGCACTCCGCCTTCTCCACGAACTCCTTCAGTCACCAGGATGCCGCAAACGCTCGGCGGCCAAATCATGCCGGTGGGATGAAACTGAACGAATTCCATGTCCATGAGCGAGGCGCCGGCATGGTACGCCAATGCATGACCGTCGCCGGTGTATTCCCAACTGTTGCTGGTGATTTTGTACGCCCGGCCGATACCACCAGTCGCGAGCACTACGGCCTTAGCCCGAAAAAGCAGAAAGCTGCCTCGCTCACGTTCATACCCGAAAGCGCCCGCAATACGCCCGTCGTCTTTCACCAAGGTTAGAACCGTACACTCCATGTGGACTTCCATTCCGGCATGGATGCCGTGGTCCTGAAGCGTACGGATCATCTCGAGACCCGTGCGATCGCCGACATGCGCGAGGCGCGGATAACGATGACCACCGAAGTTGCGTTGAAGGATTCGGCCATCTTTCGTCCGATCGAACAACGCACCCCAAGCTTCCAGTTCGCGGACGCGATCGGGCGCCTCTTTGGCATGCAATTCCGCCATGCGCCAGTTATTGAGATACTGGCCGCCGCGCATAGTATCGGCGAAATGAACTTTCCAGTTATCGCGCTCGTCGACGTTGGCGAGCGCTGCCGCAATTCCCCCCTCCGCCATGACTGTGTGCGCCTTGCCCAGCAGACTCTTAGTGACGACTCCAACGCGAGCGCCATTCGAGGATGCTTCGATCGCGGCTCTTAATCCTGCTCCTCCAGCTCCAATGACCAGCACATCGTAATCATGCGTCTGGTACTCGGCCATTTAGAGAATTCTCCAGTCAGACCAGAAGCCCATCGAGCACAGGCGCACATAGAGATCCGCGAACATGACCGAGAATAGGCTCATCCACGCGAACAGCATGTGACGGCGGTTTAGGCAGCCCACGCAATTGTAGGTTCGGTGGCGCAACGGCGCTTTCGAAATCTCATCGCGGCCTCCGCCAACCAGGTGGCGTAACGAGTGGCAGCCAAACGTATAGCATGCCAGGAGCACGACATTCGCGGCGAGGACAAGTGTTCCCAAACCGATGCCAAAGTGCACGCGGCCGGTTGCAGGATCAGTGAACCACAGCGCCCTCCACACATCCAGTGCGAGTAGGATTAAGAAAATGAGCGCGAGATAGAGGAAATACCTGTGAACATTCTGAAGAATTAACGGAAAGGATCGCTCACCGCGGTAGGATTTTCGCGGTTCGCCGACCGTACAAGAGGGAGGGTCGGCCCAAAAAGCTTTGTAGTACGCGCCGCGATAGTAGTAGCAGGTCAGACGGAATCCGCCCGGCGCCCAGAGTATAAGCAAGGCGGCAGAAATGGCAGCCCACGATGGCCACCAGTGCGGCCAGGCGCCAAACCAGGAATGCGTGGCATCCCCCAGCACATCAGGAGAATAGAACGGCGACAAATAGGGACCGAAGCGATAATAGTGTCCCTGGAACGCCGCCCAGGTGGCGTAGACTACGAATAACGAGAGCCCGAGAAAGGTAAACAGGGGCTTTACCCACCATAGATCGCGCCGCGCAGTGTTGCCGAAACGATTGCCTCTTAAGGTGACGTCAATCGAGGACATCCGCCTTCTCCCCCAGAATATATAAATTTTGCTAGAGCTCGCAGACTCCGCTAGAATAGCTTCTCACAAGGGACATTTTCAAGAATGCGGCTCGATGCCGCGTCCCGCTATACGTCCTGGAGGCGCCTGTGTCCAGTTGGTCCGCTTTCGCTTGTCTTATCGCCGCGTTGTCTGCGGGGGCTCTTCGAGGGGAGGGTGTAGTGAACACGTGTGACGAAGCGAGCCTTTTGGACGCGCTTAGCGGTGGCGGGAAGGTCACATTTAAGTGCAGCGGAACTATCACACTGTCGCTCCCCATCACGGTTTCGACCAACACCACTATAAATGGCGACGGCCACGATATCACGATTAGCGGCGCCGGGGCTGTAGCGGTTTTTACGGTTCTTGCGGGCGCCGAACTCGATTTAAAGAATCTGGCCATTGCCGAGGGCTCCGCCCTTTGGGGTGGCGCCGTTAACAACGCCGGAACCCTAAACTTGTTGCACTGCACGCTGCGGGGTAATAATGCGACCTTTTTTGGGGGCGCCATTGCTAATTTCGGTAGCTTGAGCGTGACTGAGAGCACTTTTTCAGGGAACAGCGCGCCTGGGACGGGCGGGGGCGCCATTGTAAATAGCGGAACAGCACTGGTAAAGAAAAGCACGTTCGTTGATAATACCGGGTACGCCGGAGGAGCTATCGACAACAACTTTGGCTCGCTGAAAATAGTCAATAGCACGTTCTACGGCAATTCCACCCCAACTGACGGGGGTGCCTTGCTCAATGACGCAACTGAGACGGTGATCAACAGCACATTCGCGCACAATAGTGCAGCTTCCGGCGGAGGCATTGAGAACGGCTCGGATGGAACTCTGAGGCTCGAAAATACGATCGTCGCGAACAGTCCAGCCGGGGGGAACTGTTCCGGCGCAATCAAGGATGGGGGCGGGAACCTCAGCTCAGACGATTCATGCCCCGGCATTCATAACGAGAATCCACTTCTAGGGCCTCTCGAGGATAATGGCGGACCGACCGAGACTATGGCTCTCAAGAAAGGCAGCCCGGCGATTGACGCGGCTGTGGAGGCTCACTGCCCCGCCACTGACCAGCGCGGTGTCCCTCGTCCGCAAGGTCCGCGTTGCGACATTGGCGCGTATGAGCGAGCATCAGTACCTCGGTCAGGCACTACTTGTGAGACCTTTTACAACGATACTTTCTACGGCGACATTGTCGTAAAAGACGGTCAGACTTGTGGGTTTGTGAGCGGAGGCGTGCATGGAGATGTGGAGGTTAGGGGTGGAAATTTGCTCCTTCTTGGGGCTACCGTGACGGGGCAGGTGACGATCCAGGGCGGGACCTTTCGCATCGGCCCGGGCACGGGGATCGACCAAGACCTAAAGATCGAGGACATTTCCGCCGGCGAAGGCGGGCCGGCTCCGAATCAGGTCTGCGGCGCCAAGGTGGAAGGCGATCTGTTCTTCAAGAAAAACGGAACCGCTGTCGAGATCGGCTCGGCTTCCTCGGAGTGTCCCGGCAACACCATTGGAGGAGACCTCGGAATCTGGGACAACACGGCCAGAACCACGATCCTCGATAATACTGTTGAAGGCGATCTGGAGGACGATAACAATAAGGCGCTAACAGAGGTCGTCGGCAATACCGTCAAACATCGGCTGCAATGCTACGATAACCGCGACATCGTCGGAGGCCCAAACACGGCCCGGGAAAAAAGCGGTCAGTGCTATTGAGGTGAGCTGCTGAACTGCCCGGAATCGCTGCTGATTAGTTCTCTCCATTGATTGCTATCGTGGTTGACTCCGTCGCATCTTTAACTGTGTTTCCCCAGATGGATTGGTTTCCCCAGACGGATTGATTTCCCCAAATGGACTGATTTCCCCAGATGGATTGATTCCCCCAGATGGACTGGTTTCCCCAAACGGTTTGCACTGCCCAAAGTATCGGATTCGCGCACACGGAAGCAGAAGTACAAACCACCAAGGCCGAAGGAGGAGTGAATGTCGCGACCGGAGATAACGCCGTGCCGCTGAAGGCAGTTTTATCCGCGAGCGCCGCCTCAATGTCCAGATAACCCGCGCCAATCGTAAACACATCGTATTCGCTTGTAAACGTCTGTCCGGTGGTTGGGTCATACACCGAGCTTGTCTTTGGGAACGTCTTTTGCGCAGTCCGCATGAGCCTGGCTTTAACCTGGTCCGGCGTAAGAGTTGGATGCGCCTGAAGGAGAAGGGCGACCGCGCCGGAGACAACAGGCGTCGCCATGCTGGTGCCGCTGAGCACGAAATATTGGGTTGAAGGCGTCTTCTCACTGGTCGACTCGTAGTAATCGATGGGAACGGCATTCTGCGGAAACAGGCGCTGCAAACTTCCAGTGGAGGCAAGGAGAGAGACCACCAGGTTGCCCGGCGCGACGAGATCCGGCTTGACAATATGATCAACCTGAGTGGGCCCTTTGGAGCTATAGCTTGCGATTAGATCGTCAGTCCGCTGAGGCGTACCCATGGTTTTCATCGCTCCTACAGTAATCACGTAGGGATCATTTCCGGGTGCGGTAATGGTTCCGTAGCCATTGTTCCCGGCTGAATTGTCTCGCCCGTCGTTTCCGGCGGCAACCACAACCACGATGCCGGCCTTCCAGGCCGCTTCAACAGCCTGACAAAGAGGATCCAATTTGTAGCTCTCGAAAACGGGGCGTCCGGCGGAAAGGTTGATGACGCGAATCTTGTAGATGCTTTTTAGCTCGATGGCCAGATCGATCGCGGCAATCACGCCGCTGTCCTGGCCCTGCCCATTCTGATCGAGAATTCGCAAATCGAGCAAATTCGCTTTAGGCGCGATTCCAATGAAGTTTCGGGTGCATATATCACAAATCGACTTGCTTCCATTTCCCGCAATGATGCCGGACACATGCTCGCCGTGGCCGTAATAATCGGAATCGCCTCCACTGACAAAACTCTGCCGAAAGACGATTCGGCTGGCGGCCCCGGTGGTCAGGTCCGCATGAGGAGAGATTCCGCTATCGATTACCGCTACGCCAATCCCCGTTCCGGTCCAGCCGGACTTCCATGCCGCTGGTGCGTTTACCGCCGCCGCGCTATTGTCGAGAAAGCCCCCGACTTTCCGGTCCTCCGAGACATAATAGACGTCTGGATCAGACGCCAGATCCTGCAATTGCGCAGCGCTGATCGTGTAGGCCGCGCCTTTTATGGAGCGCAGCTCGCTTATCAGCCGACCGCCTCGGTCGACGATTCTCTGATGCTGCGCCGTTCCCGGCATTTGTTTGAACTGAACAATTACGTTCACGACGGCACTTAGATCTTTGCCGTCGAGCTCGCGGGAGAGTTTGGGAGATTGAGCAACTGCCGCCGACGAGAATAAAATCGACGCTGCGATTTGGAAAAGCGCATGTTTCATAAAAATCCACCGTATCTGACCAATTATAGTGATGTTACGAAATAATCCTTAACTTATGACGTATTTATAGTTGACGCAAGTGTATAAATTCTTTACGATTAGAGGCTACAGGCCAAAGAAGCGGGTAAAACCTTGGATTTTGTAAAAAAATTCAGGTGTCTCCCGAAATGCGATGCGCAGATGAGCAGCGTTGCGACGAAATCCGGTGTAATCGGGTTAACCCTGCTATTCTGCGCCAGTCTTGCCGGCTGTGCGACGGCCGGCCAGGCAGGACTCGATCCCACGAAGCCGATCACGTCTCTGCATCAGGACGTTTGGGGGACCGATCAGGGGCTGCCTCAAGGAACGGTACCCGCGATCGTACAATCGCACGATGGTTATCTATGGTTCGGCACCGAACTCGGGCTGGTTCGCTTCGATGGCTTGCATTTCACGGTCTTTGACAAGAGCAACACGCCTGAGTTGAAGAGCAACAAGGTGGACGCGCTCCTCGAAGATCGCTTTGGCGATCTCTGGATCGGCACGTTCGGCGGCGGACTGAGCCGCTGCAGCAACGGGAAATTTACAACCTTCACGACGAAGGAAGGGCTTTCCAACGATTCCGTGCTCTCGCTTCTGGAGGACCGCAACGGAGATCTCTGGATCGGTACCGACGCAGGCGGCCTCAACCGAATGCATAACGGCCGCTTTACGATCTACAACACGAGCAACGGGCTGCCGAATAATGAAGTGTTTGCGTTGGCGCAAGGGGCGGATGGAAGTCTTTGGGCGGGAACACATGAGGGCTTAAGCCGCTTTGCGGATGGCGCGTTTCGTACTTACAACATCGCGGACGGCCTCCCGAATCCTTACGTGCGCTGCCTTTATATGACCCAGACGGGCACTCTCTGGATCGGAACCAACGGAGGCGGCCTCAGCAGCTTCGAAAACGGCAGATTCGGGTCGTTCGATATGAAGACCGGGCTTCCCAGCAACGCCATCGCTTCCATCCGAGCAGACCACCGGGGATCGCTGTGGATCGGCACTTTCGGCGGCGGGTTGGCCCGCATGAACGAGAACAGGTTCGAGTCGTACTCGAGCAAAGATGGTCTCGCGAGCAACGACGTCCAGTCAATCTATGAAGATGGCAACGGCGATCTTTGGATCGGGACCGGCGGAGGCGGGCTGACGCGCCTTTCAAACAGCAAAGTATTTACGTCCTATGGGACAACGCAAGGCCTGTCGAATGCGGTCACATTGCCGATTTTCGAAGACCGTGAGGGCAATGTCTGGATCGGAACCGCCGGTGGAGGGTTGAATCGTTTCCGCGACGGGAAGTTTACTGCGTTCACCACGAAGAACGGCCTCCCGGACAATCTCGTTTTTACAGTTTGCCAGGACCGGCAGGGAGACCTCTGGGTTGGAACTCGCAAAGGCTTGACTCAGTTGAGAAACGGAAAATTTACAACTTACACGACCAAGAATGGCCTTCCGAGCGATATTGTCGATGTCGTTTACCCAGATGCGGAGGGGAATCTTTGGATTGGAACGCGCAGCGGATTGGGAAAACTCAGAGACGGACGATTCAGCGGGTACACCGTCAAGGACGGCATGTCGAGCAACGTCGTCCAAGCCATTTACGAGGATCGCGTGGGCAGTCTGTGGATCGGCACTGCGGGCGGCGGTCTCGATCGGTTCAGGGATGGAAAATTCGAAATCTTCGACTCACGGCGGGGACTCTTGGGTGGAGCGATCTTCGCCATTTACGAGGATGCCGAGGGAGTGCTCTGGATCGGCACCGATAGCGGCGGATTGAATCGCCTGAAAGACGGCAAGATTACTTCCTATACAACCAGGAATGGACTCTTAGACGACGCCGTTTTCGAGATTCTGGAGGATAATTCGGGCAATTTATGGATGAGCAGCAACAAGGGTGTTTTTCGGGCAAAGAAAGCGGAGTTAAACGCATTCGCGGACAAAAAGGTCAGCCGGATTTCAACCTTTTCCTACGGCGTCGCGGATGGAATGAACACCAAAGAATGCAACGGGGGATTTCAACCTGCCGGTTGGAAGGGCCGCGATGGACGCCTCTGGTTTCCCACTATGAAGGGAGCGATGGTGGTCGATCCGACGAGAGCCGGTATCGAGGCGCCCGTCACCGCCGCCATTTTGGAGCAGGCGTTCATAGACCATCGTGAAATCGATATCAAGACGGAAGCTCATATACCGCCGGGCAGAGGCGAATTGGAATTTCGCTACTCCGCTCCCGACTTCCAATCTCCTGAGAGGACTGTTTTTAAGTACAAGCTGGAGGGATTTGACCGGAACTGGATTGACGCCGGCACGCGACGCACTGCATATTACACAAACATCGGGCCGGGCAGCTATCGTTTTCAGGTGATCGCAAGCAATGGCGATGGAGTTTGGAGCCGGTCTTCCGCCTCGCTGGGCATCGTGCTGGGATCGCACTTCTATCAAACGCTTTGGTTCTACGGAGTGTGCGTCTTGGGCTTGGCCGGACTGGCGGCCGTGGGGCACCTCAAGCATGTCCGCCAATTGAACGAGAAAGAGAAAGTTCTGGAGCGGCGGGTAGCTGAACGGACAGCGGAGTTGCGCCGGGAAATCGCTGACCGCGAGCGCGCCGAAATGGAATTGCTGAAGGCCAAAGAAGGAGCTGAAGAGGCCAGCCGGGTTAAAAGCGCGTTTCTCGCCAACATGAGCCATGAGATCCGTACTCCCATGAATGGAATTCTCGGCATGACTGAGCTTGCTTTAGCCACGAACTTGAATCCGGAGCAGCACGAGTACCTCGGGATCGTCAAGAGTTCAGCTGACTCTCTTCTGACCGTTATCAACGACATCCTCGATTTTTCCAAGGTGGAAGCCGGAAAGCTGGACCTCGATCCAATCAATTTCAATCTGCGCGAGAGCCTGGAGGAAACGGTCAGGCTCATGGCGTTCCAAGCCGATCAAAAACGGCTCGAACTGGTCTGCGATGTGGACCCGCATGTGCCGGAAGCGGTCAACGCCGATCCTACCCGCTTGCGGCAGATCGTATTGAACCTGCTCGGAAATGCCATGAAGTTTACCGAAAAGGGCGAAGTCGTCCTGCGGGTCACGCGCGAAGCGCTCGATTCAGTCGGTGTGTTGCTGCATTTCGTGGTGCGAGACACCGGCATTGGCATTCCTCCGGAAAAGCAGCAATCGATTTTCGAGGCCTTTTCGCAAGCGGATAGCTCGACAACCAGGAAGTTCGGCGGCACGGGACTGGGACTCGCAATCTCCTATCGCCTGGTTCAATTGATGGGCGGCGAAATCTGGGTGACCAGCGAAGTTCAGCACGGCAGCGAGTTCCATTTCAGATTGAGATTAGGGCTAGCGGATTTGAAGGATTCTTTCTTCCCGGAACGGGCGAAGGGTCTCGTCGGACTTCGCGTGCTTGTGGCCGACAATCACCTTACGAACCGCCGCATGCTGGTAACGGTGCTGGGGAGCTGGGGGATGAAACCGGTCGGTGTGAACAGCGTAGAAGAGGCGATGACCGTGCTGCGCGAAGCGGGCCAGGGCGATAATGCTTTTCGTGTCGTTTTGGCGGAGGCTCGAATGCCGGGCCTCGACGGATTTAGTCTCATGGACCGAATTCGCCGCAATTCCGACCTTGCGATTGCAACCATCATGATGATGAGCTCCAGCGCGCACTTAGCGGATGCCGCGCGCTGCCGCAGACTGGGCGTCTCCGCCCTTTTGACTAAGCCGGTTCGCCGCCGGGAGCTTCTGGACGCGCTGCTGCGCGCTCAGGGCGAGGCGTCACGAATGACCAGCGGCGTCCAGAGTGTCGCTTTGACTGATGAAACCAGCGCGGATCGAGTTTGCAGATCTCTCCGGATTCTGGTTGCTGAGGATAATGCGGTTAACCAGAAACTGACGCGTCGGTTACTCGAGAAAAGAGGCCATTCGGTTATTTTGGCTAGCGATGGCTTGGAAGCACTGAACGTTCTGGCGCGAGAGGCCGTCGACCTGGTTTTGATGGATGTGCAAATGCCTGAGATGGACGGCTTCCAGGTTACTTCGGCCATCCGTCAGAAGGAGAAACTGACAGGCAATCACCTGCCTATTTTCGCCATGACCGCCTATGTCTTGAAGGGCGACGAGGAGCGCTGTCTCGATGGCGGCATGGATGGCTATATACCCAAGCCAATCCGGCCGAATGAGCTATTCGCGATTGTTGAAAGCCTGAAACCGGCCGCTTCCGCCGCGGTAGCGTGACCGAGAATCTTGCCTGACCAAGTATCCTGAAATTTCTGGATGCATCTCCGGCGAATATTAGTTCGCGCGACAAATTGGGTGGGAGACGCGGTGATGTCGACGCCCGCGCTCGAAGCCTTGCGCAAGGAATTTCCGCAAGCTCACATAGCCTTGTTAGCGCGGCCCTGGGTTGCCGGGCTATACAGCCGCGAACCGTTTTGCGATGAACTCATTCCGTATGAGGCCCCCCGGGGCTGGAAGGGTTTGGGCGAGAAATGGAAGCTGGCTTCGACGCTTCGACGGCGCGAATTCGACTGCGCCATTCTCCTCCAAAATGCGTTTGAAGCGGCGGCTCTAGTGAGACTGGCAGGAATTCCAAAACGGATCGGCTACGCCCGCGATGCGCGTGGATGGCTGCTGACCGATCCTATCCCCGTTCCGCGAAGCGCTGAAACGCCAAGGCACCAGCGCTTTTACTATCTGGAGCTGCTGAAGCGCGCCAAGCTTATCAACGGCTACTCGGATGCATCGCCGATCCGGCTTACCGGCGCGGGCGCGGCAGCGCAGCAGGGCCGCAATCGTTTCCGAAGTGCATCGATTTCGGGCGCCGTGATCGGTGTCAGCCCGGGAGCTGCTTACGGCGGCGCGAAACGCTGGCTGCCCGACCGCTTCGCCGAAGCGGCGATCGAGATTGCCGGCGAGCGGAATGCCGCGGTCGCGCTGTTTGGGTCTAAGGCGGAGGTCAGCCTCTGCGGCGTGGTACACGAGCGCGTAGAGGCAGCGGGCCACCGTTGCGTGAATTTCGCGGGCGCAACGAGTCTGGCCGAATTTGTCGAGCTTGCTGCCGCCTGCGAGCTGTTCCTGACCAATGACTCCGGCGCCATGCACGTGGCTTCCGCTCTTGGCGTCCCTACGATTGCGGTATTTGGACCCACCGATGAAGAGGCGACCGGGCCCACGGGCGAGCATAGCCTGGTGGTGCGCGAGCCGGTCGAATGTAGTCCATGTCTCCTGCGGGAGTGCCCGATTGACCATCGGTGCATGACCCGCGTCAGCGCGCATCGGGTAGCTCAACTAGCGCGGGAAATAAATTAGCCTCGGCGTGATTGGCTTCGACGTGGATACACGGGAAAAAATCGTGCCGCCTGAGAGCACGCACAGTTTGTTTTCGGACGGCGATTGGGTTGTCGTGGCGGGTTTATTTGATCCACTGACGGCGGATCAAGCGAGGCGGCTCGCGGAGCATGCGAGAAATGGCCGGAAAGTATTAGCAGTGGTTTTGAAGGGCGAGAATACTTTGCTGACGGCGGAGGCGAGAGCCACGCTTGTCGCATCCCTGCGCGAGGTCGATGACGTCATCATTGAAGATGAGGGCCGGCGCTCGCCGTTTCCATGATGCGCGTATCAACGGCCACTGCGCCGATTCGTGTCCTGCTGATTGCGCCGTCGCTAGATATTTTGGGCGGTCAAGCCGTTCAAGCGACACGGCTCATGTCGGTTCTGAGCCAGGTACCAGAGCTGGAGATGAAGTTTTTTCCCATTAATCCAAGGCCGCCTCGGAAATTTCTCTGGGTCCGCCGCATACCCTACTTGCGCACCATATTTACGTTCGCGCTTTATACTACGCGCCTCGCCTGGGAAGCGCGAAAACACGATATTCTGCACATCTTTTCGGCCGGACTCTCTTCGTACACGCTGTGGACCATACCAGCGCTGCTGATTGGGCGCCTTTACGGCAGGAAGCTCATCGTGAACTATCGCGATGGACAAGCTGAGCAGCACATTGAGAAGTGGCGGACCGCAAAGCCCAGCCTCAATTTAGCGGACCGCATCGTGACCCCGTCGGCTTTCCTCGTTGATGTTTTTAAAAAGCATGGAATTGCCGCGCGTTCGATTCTTAACATCATCGACGTAAATCGATTTCATTACCGTAAGCGGCGCAAGTTGAGGCCGGTGTTCATGACCAACCGAATTCTGGAGCCGCTTTACAATGTCGACTGCATTTTGCGGGCATTCGCCATTATCCAGGCCCGTTATCCGGATGCGAGCCTCACCATAGCGCATGACGGTTGTTGCCGGCCCGCACTCGAACAATTGGCCCGCGAATTGAATCTCCGCAATACAACCTTCGTCGGCCGCGTTCCGCACGATAAAGTTCCGGATCTTTACGACTCCGCGGATATTTACCTCACCAGCCCGAATATCGATTGCATGCCCGGATCGTTGCTGGAGTGCTTTGCTTCCGGTCTACCTATTGTGGCGACGAATGCCGGCGGCATTCCGTACATCGTGAAAGATCGCGAGTCGGGTTTGCTGGTTGACGTCAACGATCACGAGGCGCTGGCTGAGCGGGCAATCGAGTTGCTCGAGCGAGAAGATCTAGCCGAGCGCATCACGGATCAGGGGCTCAAAGAAGTAGTGCGGTACCACCCGGAGCCAGTGCGCGACGAGTGGACGGCCTTATACCGGGAACTGGCTTGAGGCCTTAAGCGCAAGCGCCTCTATTTCGGACCCCGGACCGACGCGCGAAACGACTTCAATCGCTCCGGAACCTTGCTTTCGAAAAATCGTAACTTCATGCAGGGGCGGGTCTTCGCTGGTAGTTCGGCCTACGATCCAGATACCGCCCGGCTGCAGATGAGAGATGGCGTTGCGAGCAGCCCGTCGGAGCTGCTCTTCTGAGAAATAGGCTCGGTTCAAAACATTCAT
>JBAUUG010000547.1:0-2825 GCA_049582585.1 Bryobacteraceae bacterium
GATCCGAGCTTCCGCAGATGCGACTGGCAAACGACCCGATCATCCCCGCGTCACCGATCCAAAAGCGGCGAACATCGTCACGAAAACGGCCATTCCATTCCCCCCAACGCCGCGTGGAAAAATTCCCCACTTGATAGGCACCGCCTGCATCCCAAGCCTCCGCGATAAGTTTTACGTCGCGTAGGATGGGATCCTCGGCAATGACGTCTAGAAGCGGAGCGTTGCGCACCACGTTTCCATGCTCATCTCGGCCCAGGACAGAAGCGAGGTCGAAGCGAAATCCGTCCACGTGCATATGCATGACCCAGTAGCGGAGAGCACGGATGACGATCTGCCTAACGATGGGATGGTTTGCATTCAGCGTATTTCCTACCCCGGTGAAGTCCTTGTAGTATCGGGGGCTATTTTCTTCCAACATATAAAAAATCGAGTTCTCAATTCCACGCAGGCAGATCGTCGGTCCCAGTTCATCTCCCTCCGCTGTGTGATTCAACACAATGTCAAGGATCACTTCGATCCCGGCGCGATGAAATGCTTTGACCATCTCTCGAAACTCCAACGTCTGGTGCCCTGGTGCTCCTGCGATGCTGTAGGACTGCTTCGGAGCAAAGAAATTAACTGGATTGTATCCCCAATAATTTCTGAGTCTTTCTGAGGTGATTGGGTTTACTCGCATCAGTTCGTTTTCGTTGAATTCGAGAACCGGCATCAACTCGATCGCGGTTACTCCCAAGTCTTTCAGGTAAGGAATCCTTTCGGCTAAAGAGCGGAAGGTTCCGGGGTGCGCCACTCCCGAACTCGCATGAATCGTGAAACCGCGAACATGCGTTTCGTAGATAACCATGTCGGAGGCGACATGCTTCGGAGGCAAATCCATCTCCCAGTCGAAATCGTCGCCGGTCACTACACATTTTGGAGTGGCGCCGGCGTTATCGACAGTCGAAATGCTCAGATCGGCAAGGCTGCTTGACGAATCGTAGCCTCGCGCGGCTACAAAATCCCAATCTTTGACGCCGGCAATGGCTTTTGCAGACGGGTCCAGAAGCAACTTGTGTGAGTTGAAGCGATGGCCTTGTTCCGGCTGATACGGTCCTTCGATGCGATACCCGTAGAGCTGACCAGCGGGAATGCCTCGAATCCACACATGCCAGACGTCACCAGTCCGATGAAGCTCGGGATCCAACTCGATGACCCTGCTCGGAAAACGGTCATCGGGATACTGATAGAGCTCCAGGCGAACCCGCGTTGCGTTACGGCTGAACAAAACAAAATTGACTCCGTCTCTCTCTTGATGTGCACCCCACGGGACTGGATTTCCCGCCTGAACCTCGCCCTCCTCAGGCGGTGCGGTTCGAGTCTCGGATCTCTCTTGCTTGATAGCTGTGTCAGCCATCGAGTTCTTCTCCGCAACCTGCATAACCTGGTTTCAAAAGTTTTTTTTCGCGCCGTGGATATCACAAACATGCAACTTTTTGGAGTGCAGCGCCATTGGACCTTGGTATCAGGTTTTTGACTGAAACATCGGTGTGAATTTCGCCAGGGCTGGTCTTTGCGCGCTAATGCGATGCCCCGATACCAAGGTCCAATTGTTTCGAATTCAGTTTTTTGGTCTGATCATCTTATCCGCATCTCATGCGGCTTTGAGTCACTAAGCACGTCAAATAAACCTCGACTAATGCGAATCGAATCGCGACAGAGGCAGACAGATTCTGAGTGTAAGAATTTAAGGAGACGAAGATGAGTAACATGCCAAGACAGGAAGAAAACTCAGTCGTTGCGGTTTTCGGTCAACACTCCGCAGCGGAAAATGCCATCAAACAATTGAAAGGTGGCGGGTTTGACATCAAGAAGCTGGCCGTCGTCGGCCGCGATTATCAGACGGAAGAAGATGTCGTCGGTTTCTACAACACAGGCGACAGAATGAAATACTGGGGCAAATGGGGCGCATTTTGGGGCGGGCTCTGGGGAATGCTTTTCGGTGCGGCGTTTTTGATTATCCCCGGCGTCGGGCCCGTTGTTGCTGCGGGCTCCATTGTCACCTGGATCGTCGCGGCCCTGGAAGGAGCAGTCGTTGTGGGGGGACTCAGCGCTCTGGGTGCAGGACTGTTCAGCCTCGGCATTCCCAAAAACAGCATCGTAAAATACGAGACGTCGATCAAGGCAGGAAAGTTCGTTCTTGTCGCACATGGAACTGCCGCGGAAGTAGCGAAAGCCCGCGACTTGTTGAAAACTTCAGGCGCGGAGCAAATCGACAGCTTCGAGCCCTCCACCGAAGCGACACTCGCAGCGTGAGCCGTTCAGGGTCTTCGGATAATCTCCGCGATTCACTCCCTACATACCACAGTGGCCGTATTAGAAAGGCCACTGTGGCTCAAAGCGCTCGCGCAAGAACTTACGTTTCGTTCCACTTGTTCACGAGCCAGTCGCCAGGTCGGGACAAAACAGATTCTGGCAGCCGCACCGGTTCTTCATCTCGCCGCTTAGGGAAAGCAGATGGCATTCGTGAGAACCCTCATTGATCGCAGCAAAAATCAATCTGCGCCTGCACTCCCGCCAGGTTTGAGAGAACTCTACGATGGGGATCTTCACTTCCCTGCTCCGCCCGCTGAGCGGCCCTTCGTTATTGCAAATTTCGTATCCACTCTTGATGGGGTCGTCAGCTACGAGGTTAAGGGCCAAGCCGGCGGTGCAACCATCAGCGGCTCTGATCCTGCGGACCGTTTCATCATGGGCCTGTTGCGAGCTTCTGCGGATGCGGTTGTTGTCGGCGCCCGAACCGTCCAAGATGTGAGCCCGCAAAGTCTCTGGATCCCTGAATATACCTA
>JBAUUG010000548.1:0-25688 GCA_049582585.1 Bryobacteraceae bacterium
CCTGTGGATCGTCGCCCTCGATCTCGAGGGAATCGCCATCCATGAGCCGAGTGCGGAGATTCAGCTCCGATTCAATGAGGCGTATATTTTCGTCACGAGTACCAAAAAGAGACTCAATGCCGCGGGAGATCTGAACGGAAGACTTCATTAAGAAGAAAGATCAGGAGAACTGCGTGAAAAGAAGCAAGCGGTTGCGGGATTAGAAGAATGATTTGGGCGCGGACGCCGGAAGTTCATTCAGTACTGATTATAGCAGTTTTGGAGGGGATTTTGGAAAAGTCTTGTCTCATGGAGCCGTCTTTAAGCCCCCGAGAGACGCCCTCTTCAAGTCTCCCAGCTGCGTCAACACCTTCTGCCAATCCTTTGGATTCTTCTTCGTGTCAATAGGCGCATCAAGATCCCCGTAATAGTTCAAAATCTCCGTGCGAACCGCCGGGGTCACATCGGTGAAATTATGCTTTGCCAATTCATCGAGCCAATAAGCATAAGTCTGATCCTGCAGTTTATAATCACCGGCTTGCGTGATCACGCCGACATCGAAGTTTGTATTTTCGAGCTTGAGTGCGTGCTCACTCGCCTGGTGAAGCTCCGCTCTATACTGCTTGCTTCCCGCATCAAAGCTCTTCATGAAGAGCTGCTCGACAGCAGGGGTGAGCGGCTTGAACTTCAGCACTCGCACGCGCCCGACCGGCGGCAGTAATTTCACCAGGAACGCCACAAATCTATCTTTCGTTGTGGGCCGGTCGTACTTCTTGCCCCATTCGCGCTCATAACTCGAACGGCTCATGACGTACAGGAACTGCTTTCTGGTCATGGTGGGCTGCGCCTTAAGGATGTCCTTTTCATGCTCCGCCCAGGCCACGCGGGTGAAGAACGGGACAAGCGTGCTCAGCGCATGCCGGTACGATCCGATGGCTTTATCGAAGTCATCGAACATGTCCTCAACGGGGAAGCCGTATGTCTCACGAAAAACCCTTTGAAGCAGATCCTTTGCGACATTGAATCCGATGAAATCGTGATACGCCTGTGAAGCGTAGTGACCGGTTGCAACTTGTTCCACATCGAACGCATATTCAGTCCGGAGATGATCAGTGGGGTTGTCCTCATAGGTGACCACCTTCCCAAATTTCCGCTGAAGGTTTGGGTAAACCAGCGGCTCTCCTATATTGGTTGCCGTGCGGTGGCCGACATTATCGGAAGCGTAATGCGAAAGCGCTCCGAGGGCGAATGCGTACTCGTCCAAAGTCTGAGACTCGGAAATCAGCGCGGCAATAAAATCACCACTTCGCGCGTAATGCGTTAAGTCGCTGAAGTAACCGTTTCCGTGCGGGTAATATCCTTCGTCTTGAATGATCGCTCCGCCGTAAGCATAGGAGTGCGCCTCCTTCAACTGCTCGGGGGTTGCGTGCGGGAATCGCGCCAGTAGAACGGGCTTTAAGGCGACTGCCCAAAGCGCATCGATGATCGCCTCGTGCGACAGCACCGAATATGCCCCTGCCGGGTTGGCCATTACCAGCACGAGAGCGATCGCGACCCAGGGCCGCCATATAGATGCTGCAGCTCTCCGACTAGCTGCTTCCATTTGTTGGCTACTATTCTAGTATCGGACGGGGTGTCGAAACCGATAGCGAAGGCTGTTGGCGGCAAGGCGTTCCAGCTCTGCCCTTGAAAATCCAAAGATTTCCGCCGCCAAAGTGTATTCGTGAATCAGATCCGTACGGAAAAGCGCCGGATCGTCTGTCCCCAATACAATCGGAACGCCGGCGTCCCAGAGCCGCCGCAAGGGATGTTCGTCAAAACTCGCCACCGCGCCCGTATATACGTTGCTCGAGGGACAAACTTCCAGGGGAATGCCGCGTTCCCGCAAGGCTTCGAGCAGCGCGCGATCCTCAATCGCGCGGATCCCGTGGCCGATCCGCTGAGACCCGATTTGAAGAGCCTGCCAAACACTCTCCGGGCCGGATACTTCTCCGGCATGGCAGGTCAGGCCAAGACCTGCATTCTTCGCCTCGCGGTATAAGCTCTCAAACCAGATCGCCGGGCCGCGCTCTTCGTCGCCGCCAATGCCGACCGCTACTACACCGGCGTTTCGGTATTCCTTGGCTATTGCGAATACGCGCGCGGCGTCATCAACGCCGAACTGGCGGATGGCGTCGAAAATCCAGCGGACCTCTACCGCCTCGGATCGCGAGACCTGGGCGGTTATCGCATCCAGGATGAGCTCCACATTCTGTTGCTTCCAGAGGATCACGCCCACCGATAGCGTGATCTCGGCATAGCAGACGTTTTGCGAGGCCAACTTGTCGAGCAAGCGGCGAGTCGCGAGCGCATATGCCTGGGGAGAATTCAATTTGCGGGCGACCCAGACGTAGGCCTTCAAAAAGCCGGCGAATCCAGTGTAATGAAGAGCTGCGCGAATGGCATCCAACGATAGCGATGGATCGAGCTCGCGAATCGTCTCCGCTTCGACGGAGCCTTCGAGATGAAGATGCAGCTCAGCCTTCGGCAGCTCGTATACAAAGCGCTGGAGGCCGGCTTCGGACTGGTTTTCGACTGTTCTGCTCCCCTGCCATAATAAACGTGCGATGACTGAGCAAGAGATGGAAGCGATAGCGGGCGGCTATCACGGAGACGCGTTCGGCGTGCTGGGGCCGCATCCCGTAAGCGGGGAGGACAAAACCGAATGGGAAGTCCGCGCGTTTGTGCCTCAGGCCAAGCAGCTCGAGCTCGTGACCGGCGATAAGACTATTCCGATGCATCGTGTTCACATGGCCGGGCTGTTCACTGCCCGAGTGGATTCGCAACCCGCTGCTTACCACTATCGGATGACCGATTATCACGATCAGGTGTCGAAAACTGAGGATCCTTACCGGTTCCCGCTCCTGCTCAGCGAGTTTGATTTGCATCTGCACTCTGAGGGAACGAATTACGAGGGCTACAACGCGTTCGGCGCGCATGCAATGACGATTGAAGGCGTGTCCGGCACGCGATTCGCAGTTTGGGCGCCAAACGCCATCGTGGTCAGCGTGGTGGGGAATTTCAACGACTGGGACACCCGGCGTAATCCCATGCGCGCGCGGACCGGCGGCGTCTGGGAAATCTTTATCCCCGGAGTCGGCCTAGGCATGCCGTATAAATATGCCGTCAAATCGCGCTTCCGGGGCTATAGCCAGCTCAAATCCGATCCTTACGGGTTTTCGATGGAGACCCCGCCCAAGTCGGCGTCCGTGGTTGCCGGCCTCGACGTTTACGAGTGGAACGATCGGGACTGGATGGATGCGCGCGGGAATGCGAAGCCGCTCGAAAGTCCGGTCTCCATCTACGAGGTGCATCTCGGTTCATGGCTCAAAAGCGAGCACCACCAGCCGCTCACCTATCGCGAGCTTGCAAGCAAGCTCGTCGCTTACGTGAAGCGCATGGGCTACACGCACATTGAGTTGATGCCCATAGCCGAGCATCCGTATGCGCCTTCGTGGGGATATCAGGTGACTGGCTACTTCGCACCCACAGCGCGCTTTGGCTCTCCGGAAGACTTCATGTATTTCGTGGATTGCTGCCACCAGCAACGTGTCGGCGTGATCATGGACTGGGTGCCCGCGCACTTTCCGAAAGATGCGCACGGGCTGGCATTTTTCGACGGTACAGCGCTCTATGAGCATGAAGACCCGCGCTTGGGCGAGCACCGCGATTGGGGAACGCTGATCTTCAACTTCGGCCGGAGCGAGGTGCGCTCATTCCTGATATCGAACGCGATGTTTTGGCTGAAAAAATATCACATCGATGGCCTGCGTGTCGATGCCGTCGCTTCCATGCTGTATCTGGATTACTCGCGCGAGGCCGGCGAATGGATTCCGAACATTTACGGAGGCAATGAAAACCTGGAGGCGATTTCGTTCCTGCGGAAGACCAATGAGCTGGTACACCAGGTCTCCGGCGCCATAACGATTGCGGAAGAATCCACCGCGTTCACGGGCGTATCCCGCCCTGTCTATCTCAACGGCTTGGGATTCACCATGAAGTGGAACATGGGCTGGATGCACGACACGCTCCTGTACTTCTCGAAAGATTCGATCTATCGCAAATATCACCAGAACGACATCACGTTCAGCATGGTGTACGCTTTCACTGAAAATTTTGTTCTTCCTATCTCGCACGATGAAGTGGTGTATGGCAAACGCGCCTTGCTGAGCAAGATGCCTGGCGATGAATGGCAGCGCTTCGCGAACGCACGCGCCTTTCTCAGCTACATGTACGGCCACCCCGGCAAGAAGTTGTTGTTTATGGGGTCGGAGATTGGCCAGACCGCCGAATGGAATTCGGAGGGCGAAGTGGAATGGTGGCTCCTCGATCATGAGGTGCATCGGAAATTTCAGGCCTTTTGCGCTGCTCTGAATGCTCTGTACCGCCGTGAGCCCGCCTTATATGAGGTCGACTTTCAGGGATGGGGATTCGAATGGATCGATTTCCACGACAGTGAGAATTCGATTATCTGCTTCGTGCGGCGAGCGAAGCGGCGCGAGGATCATCTGGCTTTCGTATGTAACTTCACGCCGACTCCGCACCTGGCGTACCGGATCGGCCTACCAGAAGCAGGATTGTACCGGGAAATCTTCAACTCCGATGCCGGGATCTACGGGGGCAGCAACATGGGAAATGGAGGAAGCGTGACGGCAGAGCCGACGCCCTCGCACGGAAGACCGGCTTCTGCGAAACTCGTCATCCCGCCGCTCGGCGTAGTGGTGCTGAAGCCCGACCGGCCACTGCCTGCCGCGGTTTCTGGCGTGGGCGCCGACGCGGTTGAAGGGGACCGCTCCCTTGCGGTCGCGGCTCGGTTGCAACGGTCGGACGTTTGAAGCGAACCGGTTAGCAAGGCGCCGCTATATTCCGGCAGGCCCTTCCAGGCTTCGCCACAAATACCAGCTTGCGATTGAACAGTACGGATGCCACTTCTCAGCGATCTTCGCAAGATCCGCGGGCCTGGGTAGCTCGGGGAGTCCATAAGCTCTGCGGACCGCGTTCCTTATGCCCAAATCTCCCAGCGGCATGACATTTGGCCGCTGGAGAGCGAATATAAGGAACATCTGCACGGTCCAGACACCCACGCCGCGCACCTGAGAAAGCAGCGCGATAATGTCATCGTCCGGCAGATGAGGAAGCTTGCGGAAATTGATTTCGCGGCGCGCGACTCTTTCGGCCAGATCTGTGAGGGATGCAATTTTCTGCCGGGATAATCCGCAGGCGCGCAGCTGTTCGGGGGTGAGTTTCAGAAAGGCCGAGGCAGTGAATCTACGGCCCACGGCCTTGCGGAGGCGTCCAAAAATCGTACCCGCAGCCTTCCCGCTGAGCTGTTGGAACGTGATAGAACGCGCCAACGTCTCGAACGTTGGCTCCCGAATCGTAAGCTTGCAGGGTCCCACTCGATTAATGATCGTGGCCATTACGGGGTCCGAGGTTTGAAGATGGCGGGTTGCTAATTCCATTGAGCTAGCTTCTAAACGATAATCATAACCAGCATGAGCAGTTCTCTTCGATTTCTAACCTGGACTTCTACGGCGATCTTCATGGCCGGGGCCATGGCTGCATATTCGCAGCAACCAGCGCCCGCGCAGGACGCGGCCGCCAGCCAGGAGCCTACGATTCGGGTCAATGTCGACCTGGTGAATATTCTCTTCACCGTCAAGGCAAAGAAAGGCGGCCAGCTCATCCCGAATCTCGAGAAGAACGATTTTACGGTCTATGAAGACGGCAAGCAGCAGACAATTCAACGCTTCTCGCGTGAAACCGATCTGCCGCTGACTCTGGGATTGCTCATCGATATCAGCGCCAGCCAGGAACGCTTGATCGACATTGAGCGGCAGGCCGCTTCGTCGTTTTTTTCGAGTGTAGTCAGGCAGAAGGACGAGGCGTTTCTCATCTCGTTCGGGAAAAGCACGGACCTGTTGCAGGACTACACCAGTTCGCCGCGCCAGCTCACGGCAGCGCTGCAGGATCTTAGAGGCGACGGGCAAACGCCGATGATCGGGCGCGGCCCCATTCCCAACGTGAATACGGGCCCGCTTCCCACCAGCGGGACGCCCAAAGGAACGCTGTTGTTCGACGCCATTTATTTAGCCTCCAATGAAAAACTGAAGAGCGAAGTTGGGCGAAAGGCGCTGATTCTGATTACGGACGGTGAAGATCAAGGCAGCACCTACGACCGCAGAGCCGCAATTGAAGCCGCGCAACGGGCCGATTCCATTATCTACAGCATTTACTATGTCGACCGCGGCTTCTATGCGCAGTACGGAATGATGTTTGGAGGAGGAGGCGAGTCAGACCTGCGCCGGATGTCGGAAGAGACGGGCGGACACGTGTTCAAAGTGGATTCGAAGCATCCGTTAAATGAAATTTTCCGCGAGATCCAGGACGAGCTGCGGAATCAGTATTCCATCGGATACCATCCGCTCAACGATAAACGTGACGGGTCATTTCGCCACCTGGAGATCAAGGTAGATAATTCCGATTATCGTGTGCAATCGCGAAACGGCTATTACGCTACGGCGAACGATGCGCAATAGCGTATTCGCGTCTGCGTAGATAGTCGCTGACCGCCTCCCTGAACGGAGGCATGGGTTCAATTCCGGCAGTCTCGAGCTTGCTGTTGGACAATACAGAGCATTTCGGACGGCGAGCGGCGGTCCGGTACTCTCTCTCGTCAGTGGGTTGAAGAGGCGGCGATAAACCCGCCAGCTCAAAAATCAACTTCGCGTAGTCGTACCAGGAAATGGCCTGCCCTCCGCCCATGTGGAACAATCCGCGGATATCCTTTTCAACCATGTCGGCGGTGCGGGAGGCTATGGCAGGCGCGTAGGTGGGCGATGCGACATGATCTTGAATCACGCGAATGGGATGGTTGCCTTTTGCGAGCCGCAGCATCAATTCGACGAAGTTGCCGCGCGGGGTGAACATTCCGCCCGGTCCGAAAACGCCGGAGGTTCTGATAATCAAAGGGCTGTCGAGATAAGCCTGAGCGTAAAGCTCGCCCGCCAATTTGGATACCGCGTACGCGCCAAGCGGATGAGGCAGATCGCTTTCCACGTAAGGGCTGCCTTTGGTTCCGTCAAAGACGTAGTCGGTGGAATAATAGACCAGTTGCGCGTCAACTTGGCGGGAAGCCATGGCAAGGTTGCGCACCGCCAGCGCGTTGGCCTGGTAGGCGGCCAGCGGTTCGGTTTCCGCGATGTCTACGTGGTTGTACGCCGCTGCATTGATGACGATTTGCGGGTCGGCTTTGGCGACTGCTTGTTCGACACGGGCGGCGTCGGTTATATCGAGGGATTGACGGTCAAAGCGCTGGACGGTCCATTGCCGGCGCTCAAATTCGCAGCACAGTTCGACACCGAGCTGGCCGCCGCCGCCGAAGATTACCACCTTGCGCTGCACTCTTCTGCAGCATAGCTGATGAACGGTTCAAGATCAGGTAGCCTGAATGGGATTGCGCCCACTCAGCCGGACGCCTGATCGCTTTTGTATTCTGGGAACCGATACCCTCCGGTCGGATTCTAAAGGATCGATGATGCGCGTGACTTCGGGTTCGCTCGTGCTTCTACTTATCTCCTGCTGCAGTGGGCAGGTGGCGTCGATTTCCGGGCAAGCCGCGTCCGACCCTTCTAAGGCGCATACGGTCACCGGAAGCGTGGTTAATTCCGTTACCGGAGAGCCGATTCGCCGGGCTTTGGTTCAGGTCGGCGCTTCGTTCGCGTTCACCGGCCCGGATGGGCATTTTCAAATGGATGGCGTTCCCGACGGGCAAGCTTACGCCACCGCACAGAAACCCGGATTCTTCAATCTGGAAGGCGCTCAGCAATCCATGGCGACTGTCGGCAGCAGCACCAACGAAGTGCTTGTTAAATTGATGCCCGAAGCCAAGCTCCAGGGCCGGATCGTGGATGAGGATGGCGAGCCCATTGAAGGCCTACAGGTTCAATTAATGGGCGAGCAAATCGTAGGCGGCCGAAAAGAATGGCAGGACCGGGCACGCGCCAGTACAGATGAGAACGGCACCTATCGGATTGAGAACTTGATGCCCGGCCTGTACCTGCTCCGTACTGAGGTCCATCCCGTATTCGGGTTTCGCAACGCGCGGATGACTGGCCAGTACCGCCAGGAAGCTTACCCGGCACGCTTTTATCCAAACAGCCCCGATATGTCAGCGGCGCAGCCTTTGGATCTCAAACCAGGCGAGCAAGGCGAGGCGGATCTCGCCCTTTCCCCTGTACGCGCCTTTGCGGTAAGCGGATCGGTCAGCCCTGCGCCGGATCATGTCGGCATTTCAATTGAGGACTCATCCGGCCAGGAGACTCAGATGGGAGCACGCTTCGATCGACGCAAAGGCCGATTCTCTTTTTTGGCGGTTCCGGCGGGTACGTGGACGATTATTTCCCGTTCGCAAGAGATGCAGGACCAATCCTATTACGGGGAGCAGGCGATTACCGTCGGAGCGTCCGATATCGAGGGAGTTCAAGTGCTCATGCAGCCGCTGTATCCAATAAAAGTGCATGTTGTGAACGCGCTTGAGGGCGATTCACCCGGGATGCAAGTACAACTGGTACCCGAACAGAGGCGCGGTAGACGAGGAATGTTTGTCGCCACTCCGGAGAAGGAAAACTCGCAAGAGCAACTCGTGTTCAATGGCGTCCCGCCCGGTAAATACAACATCTCGGCTCAGCCGTTTGGGATGCGGTGCGTCGAGGCGGCCGTCTCGGGAAACACTGACTTGGCGCAAAATGAGCTGGTCGTGCCTGCCGGACCGCCCGCGCCGCCCATCAGCATCACGCTTGGAAATGACTGCGGAACTGTCAGCGGAACGGTTCGTGCGACGGAGGGAAGTGCAAACGGTACGGTCCTGTTGGTGTCCAACTCGCTTTTGACCCAACCCAAGATCGCGCAGATTCAGAGAGGTGGAAGTTTTACATTCCAAAATCTCAGTCCCGGCGAGTATCATGTTTATGCGATTTCCAGCATAGAGGGGCTGGAGTATGGTAATGCTGAAGCGCTGCGCGATTTCGGCGGACAGCAAATCGAACTTGGGCCCAATCAAAAGGCCGACGTTACTCTCGATCTGGCCATACGAGGCGTCAAATGATGTTCTGCTCGCGAAGGCTACTCCTATTTTTTGCGGCGAGCTGCCTCTTTCCATCGATACGCTCTGATGGACAATCGGGGAACTACGCGATTACCGGAACGGTCGTGGAGCGTGGGAGCAATCGGCCATTGAACCACGTTCTAGTGACGATATCCCCAGCAGAACATCGCGATCTGGAAGTTTCTTATCTCACCGCGAGCGATGGACGCTTCGCGTTTACAAATCTGGTGGCGGCGAAGTATTCGCTCGAAGCGCAAAGACGCGGCGACCCGCCGGAGGGCTACCGGCAGAACGAGTCATACGGAACGGCCATTGCCACCGGTCCGGGGCTGGATTCCGAAAACATCGTTTTTCCTCTTGATGCCCCCGGCTCGATTTCAGGCACGGTCGTGGATCAGGAGGGAGATCCGGTTCGGGAAGTTCAGCTTTGGCTCTTCCATAAAGGTGTGTTCAATGGCCGGTTTGAAGTTTCTTTGCAAACCATGCGCCGAAGCGACTCATCGGGCGCTTTTCACTGCGGTCATCTGAGGCCGGGCGCTTATTTCATTGCGGCACAAGCTCGCCCCTGGTATGCGCGAAATGTTTTTCCGCCTCAAGAGCCCGAAGGAGAGCAGAATCCTGCTCGTTCAGAACTCGATGTCGCCTACCCGGTGACTTACTACGGCGATTCTGTCGAGGCGGAATCTGCGGCACCCATCACAATCTCTGAAGGCGGCTCGGCGAAGGTTCAGATTACGCTGCGTGCGGTTCCGGCAGTGCATGTCACGCTGGCTGGAAATGAAAGGGAATCTGACCAAACTTCTCATGCGACGCTTTTCTCACCCGGGCCGGGAGGGTTTTTGATTCCTCTTCATTCCATCATGTCGGGCAGGATGAATGACCGGCAGCAATTGATGGGCGTAGCGCCGGGACATTATGTTGTGGCGATCCAATCGTTCGGCCACGGGGTACTTCATCAAAGCGGCAGAAAGACTGTCGATCTGAGCGGCAACACAACTCTGGATCTCAGCGAGGTTCCGAAGACGTCCCTCGCGGGCCAGGTAAGCTTTGAGGGAAGCGAGCGTCCCAGCGGCCCTGCATTTGTTCAGTTTTCATGCGCAGCCGCCGGGAATAACTGTCAAAGCTTCGGCGCTGGAGTGGAAAACGATGGAACACTGGACGCGAGCAATACCCATTTCGCTCCGGCGCGCTATGAAGTTCAAATCGCGAATGTGCCCGGATTCTACGTGAAATCCGTAACGGCGAAGGGCGCAACGGCTTCCGGGACCACGATCGATATACCGGAAAGCGCCTCAGTCCAGCTCACAATTGTCGCGGCGAAGGGTCTGACGCGCGTAGATGGAACCGCGCTGAGGGATGGAAAGCCTTTCGCGGGCGCTATGGTGCTGCTGGTTCCGGAGGATTTGAGCCGCATGGGAAGCATTCGCCGCGATCAGAGCGACAGCGATGGCACCTTCACGCTGAACGAGGTGATTCCAGGCCGCTACAGGCTGGTGGCGATTGACGATGGCCGCGATCTTGCCTACCAGGATCCAGAGGTAATCAAACCCTATCTGAGCGGGGCCGATCCGCTCAACGTTTCCATGACGAGCCTTGCCGGAATCAAAGTTGAAGTCGAGACGCGCCGGTAGGCCCTCGCTTAGAACCGCAGATGCAGCGCCAGTTGCAGAATGCGACCCGGGTAAGTTGTCGAGATCTGGCCGAAGGTACTGTCGGTGACGATCGTGTCGGGGTTTTGAAATTCCGTGTGATTAAAAACGTTGAATGCGTCTCCGCGCAACTCCACGTTCAATCGCTCCGTCAGCTTGAAGTGTTTCGTAACGGCTAAATCCAAATTCGTCTGTCCGGGCCCGCGAAGCCCGTTGCGCGGGAAGGAGCCATAGGTGAAATAAGGCAGCATAGACGCATCGGCGCTCGCAATCGCATCCAGCGCGTTGATCCGATCTACGCTGAAATTCGCCGGATTGAAATAGTAATTGCCGGCGGAAACGCGGTTTGAGTTATTCGGATTGGTCAAGGTCGCGAGCGGCTTGGGATTCAAGATCGTCACCGAATTGCCGACCAGATCGGCGCGTACCGAACCGGCATCGCCGGCTCCGGATGGCCCTGGATCGCCGGTGTTCGTGTTCAGATCGCCGTATATGTCAATGGGGAATCCGGTCCGGATGGTCAGTATCGGATAGATGCTCCAGCCGGAGGTGAGCAGCTTAGGCCCACGTTGCCACAAGCGGTCAAACGGCAGATCCCAGCCACCTGAGAAAGTCAGCACCTGTCGCACGTCCGTGTCGCCGGACGCGCGAAACAGGTCGTGATCGTAGTAAGGAACACTCGAGTTGCGCTCTCGAAATCCGGAAGAGTTGTCGATCTCGTGCGACCACGTATAGCCCAGCGTAAAGAAACTGCTGCCCCATCCGCCCATGTTGGCGAAGTTGCGCCTGAGGTTCACTTCCAGTCCGTTGTAGTCGGCCTTTCCGACGTTTGCAAACTCATCCATATAGCTGTAAAGAGAATTCGTCGAATCGGGGTCATAGAGCCGCGTGTTCGTACCCAAGGCAAACGGGTTAATGTCCATAATGCCGGTAAGCTTGTGCGCGGAATAACCTAGATAGCCGACTTCGAGCACCATGCTGGAGGCCAGTTGCTGCTGGATGGAAAGGTTGTACTGATACACGTAGGGCGTGCGCAGATGAGGGTCAACGAAGTAAACAGCGCCACCCCCGAAGGGCAGAAAACCGGCGTTTTGAAAATTCAAGTCCGGCGTGGGAGGTTTGGAGGGAAACGGATTGACAGCGCCAGCCGCTGCAAACGGATTCTGAAGCGCGCTCGGACTGGAACCGATAACCGCGCTTGGGTAAATGTCGACAGCGCTGAAGAACGGCGGTACTCCGTTGAACTGAAGATTATCTTCACCCTTCAAAACGTCGTAGAAGACTCCGAAGCCGCCGCGGACGCTGGTCTTGGCATTCCCGAGAACGTCCCACGCAAAGCCGAAGCGCGGCGCCCAATCGTTCTTATCGGGAAAGTTTGCACCCGTGGGCGCGCCAGGATCGCCCGGAAAGACAAGCCCCGGAGGAGCGTTGGGGAACCGCTGAGACTGCAGGCCCGGGATAAACGAAAAAGTTCGGCCATGCGTGTCGTATTTAGGTCCCTCGTATTCGTAGCGAACTCCTAGATTGAGCGTCAGGCGCTTGCTGAGCCTCCAGGCATCTTGCGCAAATCCGGCGTATTGATGCGAACGGATGTTCGACGGCGCTTTCGGATATTGCAGATACTCGTCGGGCAGGCCCATCAAGAAATCGGCCAGATCGAAACCCGATCCTACGTAGGTGCCGGGGCCATAGAAGTAGTACTCACCAGTGACGTGGTAATCGTACTGCGTATTATTCTGGAAGGGCGAAAAGTAGAATCCGAATTTCCAGTTATGGTGGCCCCTGGTCCACGAAACGTCGTCATACAGCGCGCCCGAAGTGTCGTACCAATTCGTCGGGCCTTGCGAGCTGAATCCGATATATAGGTTCGAGCCCTCGAAGCCCAGGCGCGGCGGTCCTACCGGATCGTCCTGAATGATGCTCGTCCCCAGTTGCGCGGCATCCGGGAGTTTCCGCGCCGGAATATATTCCAGGCGATGATGGCGCTGAACGGTCAGGCGCAGCTCATTCAAAAGACTAGGCGCGAAAGTGTGAGTGTAGGCGAGCGATCCATAGTACGTCGTATTTCCATAAGTAGCCGGGTATCCCACTACGCTGGCGCCGAAGGGAACGAGTTGCGGCCTATCGCGAGTGCTGAAGGTTCCACTGACTACGTCTGTAGTCGAGAAGTTGTAGTCGAACTTTCCAAGATACTCATCGTAGTTATCTGTTGCGATCGCCTCGGGGAAGAGGTAGCCGGTGGGCGAAGTTGGAATCAAGCCGTTTGTGAAATAAGCTTTGGCGACAGGATCAATACGGCTGGGATCAATGACGCCCTGCGCCGCCAGAGCGGGATCGGGCTGGAAGTACGGATTCGCCATGAGGAACGTAGCTACCGGATTCTGACCTGCCGGAAACGCTTGTGAGAAGTCCCCTTGGGCTTCGGCGGGCGTGAACGTGTTGACCTTGCCCTGGCTGGTATCTAATGCAGTTTGTCGCTGGCCCTCATAGGAAAAGAAAAAGAACAGTTTGTCGCGTCCATTGAAAAGTTTAGGAATGACGATAGGCCCTCCCAGCGTGCCGCCGAATTGATTGCGCTTCAGAGAAGGAACCGGAAGGCCTTGTTCATTGTTGAAGAAATTGTTGGCATCGAAGAAGTTGTTGCGGAGGTAATCGTAGGCTGTGCCGTGCAGCTGATTCGTGCCGCTTTTGGTGACAACGCTGACGACGCCGCCGGCATTGCGTCCATACTCCGCGCTGTAATTGTTTTCCAGAAGCCGAAACTCGGCCACGGCATCCGGGTTCGGATCGGCCACCACGCCGTTGTCCAAAAGATCGTTGTTCATGCCGCCGTCTAGCAGGTAGGTAACGGAATCGGTGCGCGCTCCACCGATGCTGTAATTGCCCGCAGCGCCGGAATCGGGATTACTGGGGGTGACTCCGGGCTGCGTCTTGATCAGATCCAGGGTGTCGCGCCCGTTCAAGGGGAGTTCAAAGATCGCTTGGCCCGTAACGGTCGCGCCGACCGTTGCGTTTTCCGTTTCCACCATTGAGGGACGGCTCTCGACCGTGACTGCGCTGCTCACCTTTCCGACAACCAGGTGCACATCAATGCGCATTGTTTGGTTGATCTCGAGTGGAGTTCGGGAGTCTACCGTGACCTGCTCGAAGCCGAGCGCTTCCGCGGTTACGCGATAGAGTCCAATCGGCAGTTGCAGCACCTGGTACGACCCCGATTTATCGGATGTGGCTTCGTGACTGATGCCGGTCGCGGTGTTCGTGACGGTGACTCTTGCACTCGGAACAACGGCCCCGGAAGGATCAGTGACGATGCCGGTGATTTTGCCGGTGGTGTCCTGTGCGGTTATCGGAAGAGAACACAGGCATAGTAGCGCGAGCGTCAGGAGACGCCTATTCAGGCTCTGCATGTTTAGAATTCCCCAAGCGAAAGAATTTTGCTGAGTAGATTATCACACCGGCTAACGCTTGAAGCTTTGGCATGCGCTACATTCGTCCGAGAGCAAGAAGTTAGAGATGAAGGAAATTATTCGGATAGCGAGTGTTGTCGCGGCGATCGCCGCTCTCGTACCAGCGAACGAGGGGAAGGGGGCGTCCGGCTTCGCGCTGATGGGCGGAGGAAGCGATCAGGACGCCGCATTTCGATGGATGTGCGAACGGACCCTGACGGGGAAGTTCGTCATCCTGCGTGCCTCGGGAACCGACGCGTACAATCCCTATATCCGAAACGTTTGCCCCATCCTTAGTTCAGTGGAGACGCTTTTGATCACTTCGCGTGAACAATCGGGACAGCCCGCGGTCACGCGCAAGATTCGCGATGCGGGCGCTCTATTCATAGCCGGAGGAAGCCAGGACAACTACGTCAATTTCTGGCAAGGTACGCCCGTCGAAGACGCCATCAACGCTGTGATTGCGAAGGGTGCGCCGGTGGGAGGAACGAGCGCGGGTCTTGCGGTGCTTGGACAATACGCATTCGCAGCGCTGAACGATACGATTCACTCCAAAGAAGCGTTGCAAAATCCGTTTGACCGCCGGGTTACCATCACTCGCGATTTCTTGCATGTGCCCCATCTTGAAGGCAAGATTACGGACAGCCATTTCGTCGCCAGGGACCGCATGGGACGCCTGATTGTCTTCCTGGCGCGCATATCGCAGGACGGCTGGACGCGCACGCCTTATGGCATCGGAATCGATGAGAAAACAGCGTTGCTGATGGAGGCAAGCGGCAGCGCGCTCGTGGAGGGCAAAGGCGCAGTCTACTTCTTGCACCCGCATGCGCCGCCTGAAGAATGCCGTCCTAACGCGCCACTGACCTATAAGGATGTTTCAGTGTATCGGCTGAGCGCTGGAGCCGGGCAATTCGATGTTGCTTCCTGGAAGGGAAGTGGGGGAACCGCATACACGCTATCTGTGAGGGACGGCGTCTTGACGTCGAGCCAGGTTAATGGGGAAATCTACTGAGCTGCCGGAGCCGATCACAATTTAGAAGGGCACATCGTCGTCGGTGATGCCCATTCCGCCCTGCGGGTCCTCGTCGGGACCACCGCTCGGCCCGGCTTTCGAACGGGCCGGCGCTCCTGTTCGCGACGAAGCTTGAGGCACGCCTTCAAAACCAGGGCCTCCTTCGGCACGGCCACCCAACAGAATCACTTCATCCGCCACTACGTCAGTGGCGTAGACCTTCTTGCCATCCTTGTCGTCATAACTTCGTGTCTGCAGACGACCTTCGACGTAGACCTGCTTGCCCTTAACCAGGTAATTAGAGACGGCCTCCTGACGCCACAGCACAACGTTGGTCCAATTTGTCTCCTCCTTCCACTCGTTCGTCTGCTGATCTTTCCAGCTCCGGGTCGTGGCTACCGAAAACTTCGTCACCGCGACCCCCGAGGGTGTAAATTTCGTCTCGGCGTCGCGGCCCAAATTCCCAATCAAAATGACTTTATTGACACTGCGGGAAGCCATAATCACTCGAACTGTATCACACGGGCGCCGATGAGCAGCGCTAAAGGGAGACGCAATGAGATTTTGCGGCTGGAGACGCCACAAAGGTGCATCCGGTATTTGATCGCCAGCGCATTAGTACCATTCATAAGCGATCATCAGTGAAAATCCCTGTTGGGCGGTTCTAGCATTTGATGCATAATATTGACACGGGGCGTTGGGATATGGCATTGCGGTTCTTTCGACTGTGTTTGCCTGCCATTTTTGCCTGCTCGGCCGTAGCCCCGCCGTCCGGCGCGCAAATCCTTATCAAGACCAACCAGCCGGGTGAGCGTGTCATGCTGATGCCATCCGACCTGGCAATCCTCGAATCGGATGATGCCCGCCACGACCTGCCGTGTACGGTTAACGAGCGCAAGCCCGGTCTGGGTTTCGATCTACGGTTTCATAGCGGATATGAAGTAACCCTGCCGCTTCGCGAACTTGCGGGATCGGGCGAAGTGCTGACGATTCTTTCACGCGTCCATCCACGGGCAAATCCGGACCGCGCTGCGTACTTCGTGCAGCACTTCCGTGTACCGGAGATTGAGGACGACGCCAAAGGAGAGGTATCGCTCCAAGGCGTTATCGATCTTGGCGAGGGTAAATATCACGTGGACTGGATGATGCGCGATAGGCTTGAGCGGATCTGTTCATCGGGCTGGGATGTGGAAGCAGCATTGCCGCCCAAGGACAAGCCGATGCCGCTTTTCTTAGCTCCGAATGAAATCTCTGAAGCATTACCGCAACCCTTCGTGAACGAGGGGACCGGCCGCGCGGCGCAGGACCGCGAGGACGTCATTGATGTAAAGTTGTTGGTTAACTTCGCGCCCCAGGATTCGCTGTCGGCCGCGCTTCAAAGGACCGACACCGACGCCCTGGTGAGCATCCTCAAGGCTATCGAACGCGATCCGCACATAGGCCATGTCTCTCTGGTCGCTTTCAATATCGAGGAGGGGCGGGTAATTTACAGGCAGGAATCGGCGCAAGAAATAGACTTTCCCGCTCTCGGGAAAGCCCTGGATTCCATGAAGCTCGGCACTGTAAACGTCGTCCGCCTGGGCCAAAAGCATAGCGAAACCGATTTCCTCCAGGAACTGATCGAAAAAGAAATCGGAAACGCAACCCACCCTGATGCGGTCATCTTCGCCGGTCCGAAAGCCATGCTTGATGCCGATGTACCCCAGGAAGACCTGCGGCGCATCGGAAATATTGAGTGTCCTGTGTTTTACATGAATTACAATTTGAACCCGCAAGCTGTGCCATGGAAGGATTCCATCAGTCACGCCATACGGGCGTTCAAGGGTACGGAGTTTACCATTTCCCAGCCTCGCGATTTGTGGCTTTCTACTACCGAAATGGTGAGCCGAATCGTACGCCTCAAACGCAATCGAGCGCTCACGACAGCGGCGGCCGGAGGATCTAACTAAGCCGCGCACGTGAGTAAGCGATTTTCAAAAAGGTAAGCTATAGGGATCAGGGGACAGAGTTGGGCTATGAGATTCCGGGTGCTTCCATTCTCCACGTTGCTGCTGGGGCTTGCGCTGGCAGGCTATGGCCAGCAAGCTCGCGTATCGGATTACGAAAACAATTTGGCGCCTCGGACCGGGTCGCCCGAGCACGCCGTCGACAAGATGCTCGAAATGGCGAATCTGAAGCCGGGCGAGACACTCTACGATCTGGGTTGCGGAGATGGTCGAATACTAATTGCGGCCGCGGAGAAATATAAGGTCAGGGCCGTGGGTATCGAGATCTCAGACAACCTGGCCAGGACTGCGCTTGAAAAAGTGAAGAAAGCCGGATTGCAAAGCCAGATCAGCATAGTGCATGGTAATTTCATGAAGACTGACCTGAGCGGCGCTAATGTCGTCACTTTGTATCTGGCGACCACCGCGAACGATACCCTACGTCCAAATCTGGAGCGCTACCTGCGGCCGAATGCGCGCGTCGTGTCCTACGACTATCCCATACCGGGTTGGAAACCGGTAGATACAGCGGAAACTTACGGACATCACGGCGCAACTCACATGATTTACCTGTACCAGGTTCCCGATTCGGTCAAGAAGTAGGCTCGTTTGAGTCTCTCCTTTGACGTGTTGGGCGTCGGTCTCAACGCGACCGATACACTGCTGCTTGTCCAGGAATTCCCGCCTCACGGGGGCAAAGTTGCATTCGAAAGGGAGCTGCTGAGCCCGGGCGGCCAAGTCGCGACTGCCGTAGTTGCCTGCGCCAAACTGGGCCTGCGCGCGAAATACGTCGGAACCATCGGCGACGATTCGCGCGGGAACATTCAACGCCAAAGCCTGGAAGGCACGGGAGTAGACACTGGCGGCTTGATTGTCCGCGAGGGATGCCCCAATCAGACCGCCTACATCGTCATCGATGAGCACACGGGAGAGCGGACCGTCTTCTGGCAGCGCTCTGAATGCTTGCGTCTAGCCGTCTCAGACATACGCCGCGAAGATATTACGGCCGCAAGGCTGTTGCACATCGATGGCTACGACATTGAGGCCGCGGCGTACGCTGCCTCTGTAGCGCGGGAGCATCGCATCCCGGTTTCGCTCGACGTGGACACCGTCTATTCTGGATTTGAATCCGTGTTGAAGCATGTCGATTATCTGGTTGCGGGCTCGGGTTGGCCCTCCAAATGGACCGGCGAAGCAGACCCGTTCCTCGCGCTCGATGCTTTGCAGCGCGAATACGGAATGAGCATTGCCGCGATGACGCTCGGCGATAGCGGCGCGATAGCTCTGCAAAACGGCCGCTGGACGTATTCGGCTGCGTTCGACGTTTGTTGCGCGGACACCACCGGCGCCGGGGACGTGTTCCATGGAGCTTTCTGCTACGCCATGCTGAAAGCGATGCCGATGTACCAGGCGCTCGAATTTGCGAATGCGGCCGCGGCGATCAACTGCACCGCCATCGGGGCGCGCGGGCACATACCGTCACGGAGCGAAGTGGAATCGTTAATTGCCTCAGCGGCCGCGGGTAAGATTGAGCGCCGTGATGCACCCGAAATCGCGGAGCGCGCCGCAGCCGGGCTGGCGCGAATCTGACATGATCCCTCTCCGCGCGCTTCTTCTTCGGCAGTCCACGCCCGTAATGACCCTGCTTATCATTGCCGCGAATGTTTTGTGCTTTCTTTTCGAAGATGTGCAGCCTGCGTATCTGCAAAGCAGCTTTATCGCGCACTACGCGCTGGTGCCTGACCGCCTGCATCCCACCGCCCTATTAACCTCCATGTTTCTCCACGGCGGCTGGCTACACCTCATCGGCAACATGTGGTTCCTTTGGGTGTTCGGGTCGCATATCGAAGACGCCATGGGATGGGCCAAATTCCTGGTCTTCTATCTCATCTGCGGCATTGCATCGGGCGTGGTGCAGCTCATGACTAACCTCGGCAGCCCCATACCCACCCTCGGAGCCAGCGGCGCAATTGCCGGCGTCATGGGGGCGTTTCTGATGCTTTACCCGCGATCGCGGGTGGTCACTCTGATATTCATCATTATCTTCGTCACCACCATCGATCTACCCGCCGCATTCATGCTGATCTATTGGTTCGCCCTACAACTGTTGAGCGGCCTGTCCTCGATCAAAAGCATGACAGACGCGGGAGGAGTCGCCTGGTTCGCACATGTCGGCGGTTTCGTGGCGGGCATTCTCCTCGTCCGTGTTTTCCTGACCCAGGGGCGAGGATACTCGTACCGAGCGCGGTGATGTTCGAACCGGACCGGTTTGAATCAAACCGCTTAACTCAGGAGTTTGAGCTCGAACGCCCGCTTGACGTGATGGCCATCGCTGCGCATCCCGACGACGTGGAGCAAACCTGCGGCGGCACGCTTCTCAGCATGGCTGAGATGGGGTATAGAGCCGGAGTTCTCGATCTCACTGCGGGTGACATGGGAAGCCGCGGCACGCCGGAGATCCGCGTTCAGGAATCTGAAATCGCCGCGCGGCATTTGCTGCTCGCCTGGCGCCGCAATTTGCGTTGGCCCGATGCGCGTCTCGAAAACACCCTTTCAGCGCGCATGACCTTGGCCGGCGTGATTCGCCGAGTCCGCCCGCGCGTCGTCATTCTGCCCTATTGGACAGGACGCCATCCCGACCACTATCGAGCTTCTGAGATCGGCTACGAAGGCTGTTTTCTAGCCGGGTTGGCGCGGCTAGAGGAGGATATTCCTCCGCATCGTCCTTTCAAGATCTTGTACTCTTCCCTATACGCAAACGTTACGCCCTCATTCGTGGTCGATATCTCACGACAGTTTCACCGTCGCATGGCTGCTCTCTTCAGCTACACCTCCCAATATGGAGATGCCCAAGCGGCATCCTATCTTTTTCCATCCCACCAGGAAGTCGAAGAGCGGTTAGCGGCCGTCGCCCGCTTTTACGGCAACCTGATCGGCGTAAAATACGGAGAACCCTTTGTATTGAAAGAGGCAATCCAAGTGGAAGATATCGTTGACATGCGCGTGCGCAGCATCTGAGACTCGAATTCTGCCCCTATGCATGTCGCCACCAACATTCTGGTCGTTGGGTTTCTCATCTTCGTGGCGCATGCGTTCACGGGCGTTTTCAGCCGAACACGCGTGCCGGATGTGCTGCTCCTGACCATCATTGGGATTTTGCTTGGTCCCATTTCCCATCTAGTCACGCCACAAAACTTTGGCGCAGTTGGTCCCGTATTTGCCGCCGTCACGCTGGTGATCATCCTCTTCGAGGCGGGGCTGAGCTTGGATCTGGACATCTTGCGGGGCGTAATCCGCTCCACCCTGGCGCTGACGCTTACGAACTTCTTGTTAACGATGATTGTGGTGGGCGTCACCGCTCATTTCCTGATTGGACTTACTCCGCGCCTGACGCTCATGCTGGGAGCGATTATTGGCTCGACATCACCCGCGGTGATCGTCCCTCTCACCAAAAAGCTGGCGATGGAGCAGTCATCGAAAACCATTCTGTTCCTGGAATCCGCGGTAAGTGACGTTCTCAGCATCGTTGTCGCCATCGCTTTGATGGATAGCTACCGGCTGGGCAAATTGCGGGTTGGGCAGATGCTCGGCCAGATTATTGCCACTCTCGTGATTGCGATACTCGCCGGCGCCGCTGGGGCATTCGGTTGGTCCGCTTTACTTCGGCGCATTCGCGGCCTTGAGAACTCCATCTTTACTACGCCGGCCTTCGTCTTCGTTCTATTTGGCGTCGTCGAGCTTCTTGGCTTCAGCGGCTATGTAGCGGCCGCGGTATTCGGCGCGGTGCTTGGGAACATAGAGGTGTTCCATGGAATCGCCTGGATGCGGCGGTATCTTCCCGGCGAGGCCATTACTCTGAATGAGGCCGAGCGCGTCTTCCTCGGCGAAGTTGTATTTCTTCTGAAAACATTTTTCTTCGTGTACGTGGGCGTATCTATCAGATTCACCGACTTCTACCTGGTCTGTGCGGCCCTCGCGCTCACCGCGCTGGTCTTCATCATCCGAATTCCGGCAGCATGGATCGGTCTTGCTCGTACTACCCCGGTTCAGGATGCTTCTCTGGTAGCGATCATGAGCCCAAAAGGACTGGCCGCCGTGGTGCTCGCTTCCATCCCTCTCGAACGGCAATTGCGGGGCGGCGATATGCTGCAGGCCATCACTTACGGCGTTGTATTCATGAGCATCGTATTTACATCGATCCTCAGCTTTTTGATGGAGCGAACGGCGCTGGCGAAGTTGTATGCCATATTCTTCCGCGGCTTCGGGAAGGCTCCCGCGCGGGATGCGCTCCCCGTTCCTGCCGCGGAAATTTAGGAGAGCTTCTGAAGCTCATCGCGAAACAGGCCGTTGTTAGGAAATTGATGCGCCAGCTCAGCCATCAGACGCTTCGCCTCAGCTTTATCGTTGTTCCGTAGAGCGGCTATGGCCAGCAGCACCTTCGCGTAGGGCTTCAAATAATGCCCTTTTTCGGCAACCAGGCGTAGTTTCGTGATTCCCACTTGCTGGTCGGTCTCCGATCCAGTCAGTTTCAAAATCCACCGCACCGGCGCAGGTTTCAAACTGAGAATATAGTTCTCGAACCCAACCGCAAGATCGGCGTCAAAACAACCGGGGTGCTTCGCTAACAATCGCTCCGCGTAGGCTCGAGTTTCTTTGGTCCCATTGAGCGCCTGCACATACTGCTTATCAATCAGGGCGGAATAATCGGACTGCAGAGCCAGCCGAAGGACGGTTGCCAGCAGCGCATCTTCGTCATCTGGAGCTTGCCTCAAAATCGATTCCGACAATTGCTGCGCGTGCTGCAGGTCTGCTTGAAACGCGCGCTTGATCGCCGGATCCGGCTTAAGCTTTTTACTGTTCAAGAAAGTCTTATCTTCCGTGAGGAATTCCGACCTCAACACGTTCAGACGGTCGAATTCCGTGAACAAATACGCAGCCGCATCGGAAGCGGGCCCCATCGGATCATCGGGGTGAATGCGTTCATATTGCTGGAAGCGCTGATGAGCATCGTTGAAGGCGAGGTTATACATGTCGCGGTAGCCTTCATCGAGCAGATCGGGGCTCTTAGCGACGGTCGCGAAAAGAACGAGCAGAGGCAGGATCACGAATGCGCGAAGCTATCCCTGGCGCTGCGCGATGGTCCTGTAAGTGATCGACGGCTGGTCGGGCTGGAGAACTTCCCATTCGGTAGTCATCGTTTCTCCATCCGGAGAGACCTCGCTGGAGGCTTTGGCCGTAGGTTTACCGGCTTTCGTAATCGTAGCCTCGAGCAAATCTCCGTTCTGCCGCGCGCTCAACGCATCTCCAAGCAGACCGCCGATCACCGGATACGAGCTGCCATCCAGCCGGAAGGCGGCGTCCGCGTGCACCTTCTTTCCATCAGAGTAAACCGTATCCGCGACATAATGAATTCCGTCCGGCTCGTGAGTGAAAGCGATTGTCGCTTCGCGCGGCAATGGAATGGAGCTCTGCGATGCTGCTTCCACTCGAGTGACCTTCCATTTGCCAAGAAAAGGGAACTTGTCTGATGCCGATTCTGCTGCCATATCCGCCTTTCGCACCTGCATTCAACTGTATCCTGATCTCATCCTCAATAACGGCTTTCTCATCGCCATTGTGGCTCACGCGCTGATCGGGGTCTCGCTGATCTGGGACAAGGTCCTCCTGCGCCGCCCCCAAACCAATGACGTAGTGAATTACGTGTTCTGGCTGGGCGCCATGAGCGTCTTGGGCCTGTGCCTGATCCCATTCGGTTTCCGCGTGCCGCCTCTCTCGGTTGCGATTCTTGCGTTCGGCGCCGGCGTCATTCATTTGATCGCGAACTACTTCTACTACGCGACGCTGCAATCGGGAGATGCCTCACAGACGCTTGCGATTATGGGCGGATTCTCGCCTCTGGCAACGTTCCTTTTCGGCCTTTTTCTCCTCCATCGTCCCTTCAGCGGTTTCAGCGGCTGGGGTTTTGGCTTGATGGTGGCGGGAGGATTCCTGATGTTCTTTTCCGAACCCGTCAATGTCAAGCGAATCCTCGTCTTGACGCTACTCGCAGCGATTACCTTCGGATTGACCAACGTGCTGCAGAAATCCGCCTTCGATCAGAGCAACTTCGTGACCGCGTACGTTTTTTTCACGATTGGAACGTTTACCGGCGCGCTCTTCTTTCTGATCAAAAGTTCCTGGCGCGCGCGAATTTTCCGCCGTTCTGAAGAAGCCTCTACCAAGAGCAAATCCTGGTACTTTGTGAACCGTTTCATCTCCGGAGTAGGCTCGTTCTTGATCTTTTTCGCGATCAGCCGAGCCCATCCCGCGATTGTCGCCGCTATCGCCGGTCTTCGCTATGTGATTATCTTCCTGGGCGCTTTCCTGATCACGAAATATTACCCTCGCTGGCTAAAAGAAGATTTCGGAGGGTGGGCGCTCATTTCGAAATCCGTAGCGACCGCGCTGATTGCCGCCGGTCTGGTCCTGGTCGGTTTGAGGGGAGGCGCCGCATCGAGCGGATAAACCCGGCGCGGCTTTAGTGCGTCATCGCGTAAACAATATAATTAACGCCCACGCGAACTCCCAACGCGGAGTACTTCTCCGGATATTCCGGCGAGTCCGCCCACTCCCACGAATCGCCTATATCGGAATTGAAGGAGATGGCGACCATAATCCGGCCTTTGTCGTCATAAATGCCTCGCCACCGCGCCACGTAGCCATCCTTCTTATGACCTTCGTCGAGATGCTCGGCTCCGACTATTTGATAGCGATCATCGAGATCGTAAACGGTATGAAAAATCGCATCGCTATTGGGAATGTCCACAATCGTGCGGTCCGGAAAGACGCGCTTCATGCTTTCCTCGAAGACCTCCCATTCCAGCGTGCCGTGAAAATCGTCCGCCATGAAAAAGCCGCCGCGCAATAGATAATCGCGCAATTTTTGCGCCTGTGCGTCGGTGATCCCCCACTCCCCGACCTGGACCGCATACAGCCAGGGCCAGTTGTAGATATCATCTCCATCATCCAGGTTCACGGGCTGTTCCACGGAGCGGACGCTGATGCGCGTCAATCGCCGCACGGCTTCGACGAAGTGACGGTCCGCACGCGGAAAATCCTGCGTCCAGAGTGATAATCCTTCGCGCCAATCTCCGTTGTACCGGCCGGCATAACCATCATTCCAGCCCGGCGGGTACATCAGCCGCGCAAACGCCCACTCCGTCTTTTCCTGATAATCCGGCGGCAGCGGAACGGTCCCGAGGCGGTACTCTACGCCAGGATATTGCCGAAAGGCGTGGGGGAGCGTTCTGTCCACGGCGTACGCCGTCGAAAGGAATGCAGCCGCGCAGCAAAGAAACCACAAAGCATTCCGAATACTCATGCGCACTGCCTCGCTCCGAGAATATCACCGCAGGGTCCCTGCGCGGCAGAATCCAGAGCGCAGCAATTCCGCCCGACTGAACCGGTTCAATCCACTTCTATGGACATCCCAATGGAATGGATGTTACTATTCCCATGGAATGTCCAATGAGGCAACCAGGTGCTGCGCAAAATACAACTTTTGCCAGGGCTATTTCGCGGGGATGCGTATTCGGCGCGTCTGGCTGCGTCTGGCTGCGTCTGGGGACATGCTTCCTCATGGCGATCGCTTCTCCGTTGCTAAAACCGCAAGCAGCGAATCCGGAGCACAAGCTCGAAAGCGTCACTATTGGAGCATGGGATCCGAACGCCTGGAATGGAATCGTATTTGAATCCAAAGTCTCCGGGCAGCGGCTGCCGTTCGCGCTGCGGATCGGGTCCAAAAGCGAAGGAGACTTTCTGGACGGCGATCGGATTTTCAAGGCGGTAAGCCTGGTAGGACCTCATGCTCCGGACGGTTCTTATTCCCTTATAGGGTGGCGTCACCGTCCTCGCGCGGCCATGGTTACTCTCGAATGGTCGCGCTACGACCGAATGACAGTCGTGGGGCGGTTGAAGGCGCCGCCGGACGTTCAACTGGTGTTGGAAGCGTATTCACCCTACAGCGACGCAACCTTCATGGGCGCGTATCGAATCGGCCCGGACGGAAAGCAGATATTGGGCGAAAACCGTATTGATACAGTCTTCCGGCCGGTTGTTCACTTCCTGGCCGTCACGGATCGACCGGTTCTCAGGAGCGGAGGTTATTCGAGCGTGACGCAGCTGCGGAAAGCAATGGATGGCGGGCAAATATCCGAGGCGGTGGACCACTACCCGGAGGCAGCAGCGGGCCTTCAGTTCTCTACGGGCGGCACCTCGCCGGCTCACTTTGTCGCGATGATCGGCTCGAATCCTCAAGATCTCTCCAAAGAGGCGACCCAGCTACTTGAAGCAGGACGAATTGACGCGCTGCTCGATCAAAGAGCGGCAAGCTATGAAGCCAAGCGTCCGCACATCCGGGGACTGTTTGCCGAGGCTCCGGATGCAATTGGGAACTCGATGTTCTGGAACACGCTCTATGTTCCGTCGCTGGGC
>JBAUUG010000549.1:0-5641 GCA_049582585.1 Bryobacteraceae bacterium
AGACTCGGACCTCTGACACACCATCGATTGATGGCCGAATTCCGGTGAATCCTTGCTCGCGTTCATTGTTGTCGAGACCGTCTACCTGGTTGTTGTTGAAGAGATCGGATTGTCCGTTCGCTGAGTACGCTGATGTCGGCCGCCTGTCGTCAGGCCGATTCCCACTTGAGATCGCGTTCGGAGGGCCGGCGTTAACTCCTGGTTGTACCTGGACCAATCCTGTCAGATTGCGACCGTTTAGCGGGAGGTCTTGCACCGCCCTCTCGGTAACAGTCGATTGCACGGCCGAGCTATCCGTCTGCAACAAGGGAGCTTCGGAGGTCACCTCAACTGTCTCTGAACTCTCTCCGACTTGGATGTGCGCATCGATCCGAAGAGTGTCGCCTACACCTACCGTGGCTTGGTCAACCTCAAATGATTGGAACCCTGGCGCCTCAATATGCACTCGATACTGGCCGGCACGTAAGAGATTGAACGCATAGTTCCCAGCCTCATCGCTGTCCATCGAGCGGCTAGCGTCCGTTCCGATATTCGTGACCGTCACCTTGGCGTGCGATACAACACCTCCGCTTGCATCCGTGACCGTACCTACGATCGTGCCCGTCGTAACCTGAGCCTCGCTGAAGTTGCACCACAGCGGTAGCAACACCATCAGCAGTAAAGAACGAATAAACATCCGGTACGTCATCTGACACTCCTTCCGAACTGGCACGCAGTGTCAATAGAACCCGCCCGAAATTTATAGAACCCCCGGTGCGGATTGTCGCCTGGGACACAAACGATGTGCATAGACTTCTCCTGCGGAACAAAATTAAAGGTATCTAAAGAATACGTGTCAACACGCATTTACTGCAAGAGGTATCTTGCGTATTCGGCGCACTCCGGACGACGCTCGACTCGACTAAGCGAAAATCCTGAGGAAGTCCTCGTCGGCAGAGGTAGCCTCCGCATCGGCCGACAGGTCCCACGAATTCGTTGCCGTCCAGACGCCCCCGTCTGTCGGGTTACATCTTCGACGGTGTGGGGCGCACATGAGGTTGCGGAAGCTGGCGCCTGCGTGCTCGCTACGGGACTAACGGTTCAGGACGAGCCCAACGAATACTCGGTTGATCTGATCGGAATGATTCCGCACCGGTTTGCGTGCGCCCATTCATCATCTCGATCCGAGGACGGCAAGGCTCCGCATCGATCTGGCTATATTCAGGTTGTAGTCCGCACTTGAAAACGATGGCGCGTTGCTCATCCGAGTCTTTTCTATGCGGCGTGCTTGGATTGCACGAGAACGGCCAACGCATTGAGCAATGCCCCGGCCACTGAATCGCTCAACGGCCACGCGCCGGCATGGCCAGACTGGAGTTGTAGACGATTTCCCGTGAGGACCGCCCCACCATGATCGAGAACTTGCCTTCCGCCACGCTCCAGGCGTGTGTCTTTTCACTCCAGTACTGAAACGCATTCGGATCGAGTTTGACCTGCACCCTTGTTTCCTCGCCAGGTTTCAGATGTACCTTTTTGTAGCCCTTGAGTTGCTTAGGCGGTTCGCCCACGCCAGGGGGGAACCCCAAATACACCTGCACGACCTCAGAGCCAACACGGTCTCCCCTATTCCTCACCGAAACGTCCACAGTGGCATTGCCATCCCCATCGGTTTTGACGCCCAGCCCTTTCATTACAAAGTTGCTGTACGAGAGACCATAACCAAACGGAAACAGCGGAGCCTGTCGATACTGGTCCCAATAGCGATAACCAACGAAGATCCCCTCATCAAGATCAACATTCGCCAGAGCCCCGTTTGCATTTACACTGCCGGGGTATTCCGATTGCTTTACCCCCGGACCTTGCGTCGCATCCTTGGGAAAAGTAATGGGCAGCCGTCCGCCTGGCTCCGCATCACCGAAAAGGAGCCGGGCTGTCGCCGGGCCATCAGAATCACCAGGAAGCCACATTTGCAGAACGCCGGCAACCTTGTCCAACCAAGGCATGCTGACCGCGCCGCCAATGTTGAGCACCACGACAGTGTGCGGATTGGCTTCCGCTACCGCCTCAATCAACGCATTCTGATCATTAGGCAAGGATAGGGATTCGCGATCCATGCCCTCGCCTACCTGAGCGCCTACGAATACAACTGCCACGTCCGCCTTGCGAGCGGCTTCAACTGCCTGCTCAATCAGATTGTCCGGTTCCGCCCATCCCAGGTTGAAGTACACACCGAGTGTGGCGCCGTTGATAGGGTATGCGAAAGGAATCATCACTTCGCGAGGGGTGTACTCCACTCTGAGTTCGATCGGTTTACCCGCCGTCGTGGGTACGTTAGCGAAGATGGTGTCGGCAAAATCGGCACGATCAATCTTGCCCATCAACTTGCCTTCGATAAACAGACGGCCCGTGCCGGATAGCGCCAGCGAGAAGTTCTGAACGCCGCTTTTGTCCGGCGTAAACTGCGCCGTGTAGCGCACTGAGTATTGCATGTTCTTCGGCAGACCCTTCACCTCAGGATTCTTTCGAATGGCGAATGCGCCCTCGGTTTGCGTCCCGAAGGGCTTACCGCTGAAGTTCATTGTCGTGTTAGCGAAAAACTCGGATAACACACCTGGTTCTCCCGATGGAGTCCTCAACATTGCCGCGGGAATAGAAGGCAACTCGTCCAGTCCCAGCGTTCCCTGAGCGAAGAGCACCTTCGTAGTCTGACCGGCACGTTCCTGTACCGCTTGAAGAACAGGAACGAGGTGTGTCGGCTTCACATAGGGCGACCCCTGCTCCACCACCATGGCTTTCTCCGTTGCTTGTGCACCGATGATGGCTACTGTTTTGGCATCGCTGCGTAGCGGCAGCACGTTGCCACTGTTCTTCAACAGAACAGCGCCGCCCGTGATAATGTCAACCAATGCGGCCCGGCGCTCTGGTGTAGAAATATCCTCAGCCTTCTTCTTCGCCGGATAATCGAACGTGCCGATGCGAAATCCGGGAACCAGAAGTCGCATAATCATATCGTCGATACGGCTCATGGGGACTTGGCCGTCTTGTACGCCATCCCTCAAGCTCTTGTGACCTGCGAAGCTGGGCCGGACGCTCATCGCTTCTTTCGAAGCCGCCTGAATAACACCCCAATCCATTCCAGCCAGGAACGAGGGAATTATGCTGCGCTGCGCATTCGGGAAATCCGGCATCACGTTGCCATCGAACCCCCACTCCTTCTTGAGGACCTTGAAAAGGTATGAGTTCTGACAGGCAGGAACATCGTTGATCGTGGCGAACGAGCACATCACACTGACCCCTCCTCCGTTCACCACCGCGGCACGGAACCCGGGAAGATAAATCTCGCGAATCGCCCGCTCGCTGACGACTTCATTCACGCCCGGCTCTGATCCGATGGGCTGGAGTCCAGCACGGCCCTGTTCCTGCGTATAGACAGCGTAGTGCTTCAAGGTTGCGATCACGTGATTTGACTGCAGAGCTCTAACCTCCGGCCCAACGGTAGAAGCTAACAGGTACGGATCCTCGCCGAAGCTTTCAGTTGTGCGGCCGAAATGCCAGGTTCGGGAGATATCCATCGCCGGACCGCCAACCGAGCCAAATCCCGAGTCAAACACCTCCTGGCCTAGCAGTTCGCCGTATTTCGCTCCCGCAGCCGGGTCGAAGTTGGCTGCCATTGTGATGGGGGTCGGGAACGCCGTCACTCCCTTCCCGTTGTTTATTCCGGCAGGTCCATCGGTCCACCCCCACGACGAAAGCCCCAGATTCGCCAGCATCTGAGGATTGCCTTGGCCGACGCGATCGAGCACAGAAATGAACTTGAACTTGTCATCGACGGTCCTGAAGGTCTGCAGGACGAACGATGCCCGGCATTCCGGAGTGTACTTCGTATTGAGCCACGGCCGTTCCTCATTTTTGGCTGGAGTGGGACAGGGGGGCGATGGCTCTTGCCCCAGAAGACTGCCTGCCGATGTTGCCAAGATGAGTGCGGCTGTACTCAATACTTGAAATATTTTCAATGCGCGCTCCTTCAACTGACGCGGGTGCAGACTTCTAGAACGAGACTTTCACAGAAAACTGCAGGATCCGAGGATCTCTTGCCTGGGTGTAGTCTCCAAACGTCGTCGCCGAGGGAGAGTAGGTCGCGTCTGGTAGATAGTAATTTGGATGGTTGAACACGTTGAAGGCTTCCGCGCGAAATGTTGCTCGAATACGCTCGGAGATCGGGAAGCCCTTCATCAGCGCAATATCCAGATTCCTTGTGCCCGGCCCGCGGTAAGCGTTTCGACCGGCATTTCCGAAGGTTCCCGGAGCGTTGTTCTGGAAAGCTGCCAGATTCAGTTTCCCATTCACCATTGGACTTACATTGGGGACACGATCAGCGTAGTCCTGATTGAGGCCGGTAAAGGAATTGTCCGCGGAATCCGTGACGCTAAATGGAAGTCCGGCGTCCACGACAGCGAGTCCTGAAATAGTCCAGGATCCGAACGCGGCGCGCGAGATGGCTTTCATGTGATCAAGAGTAGGACTCGTCCAAACAGCCGTCGTTCTGAAGACGTAGTTTTGATCATAATCAGAACGGCCCCGCCGGAAGTTGTAGTCCAGCGTAGGCTGAGTCACTGTGCCGATCCAGGGCGTCGCCGAAGCATCGTCTAGAGCCTTACTCCAAGTAAAGGCAGAGGTGACCGAAAAGCTCTTGGCTTGATGATGATACGTCACGTCCAGTCCGTTGTAGGACGAGGTGCCCACACTGGCGAAATCAGCGATCCCGCCGAAGTTCGGATTCGGCCGCCTTGCTTGCTCGTTCGAAGCACTAGCCCCAGGACCATACACTGGGGTGTTAAGGTCGAGTCCCAGAGCAAGATGAACGCCAGCGGTGCCGTTATAAGCCAGCTCGACAGAATCTTTTGAGGTCAGAATCTGCTGAAGTGACAGGGACCACTGCTGAATGTAGCCCGGATGGAAGTCGCTGGAGATCGTGGAAGTATTCAGCCCTGTATTAAAAGCCACGTCCTTTGCCGGAATAAAATCTCCCCTCTGAAACCCAGTTGCGAACGGGTCCGAAAGACCGGCCGAGCCCCAGATATTCTCGATGCTGTGAAAGGCGCCAACCACGGAATAATTGCGCTCAAAGGGCGGAGCAGAAAAACCAGAGAGGGGGGCAAGAGGAGTTTGGAGATCGTACTTGCCGTATCCGGCTCTCAATGCAGTCTTGCCCTGACTGTCTACCTGATAAGCGAGGCCAACCCTGGGTTGAAATCCTCCGAGCGTCGACGCAACGCCTGCAGTTGGACACCCCGGGTCACCTGCAAACAGTTGTCCTGGAAACGCGTTCGGAAACACTGTCGATTGTTGACCCGGAACGTAGCACGAAGCGCGCCCGTTCTCGGGCGTGTACGGGAAGTATGGATCCCAACGAAGCCCGGCGGTAAGGGTCAGGCGGCTGGTCAGCTTGTAGCTATCTTCCGCAAACAGGCCGAGGAGATTGCCGTGAGCTTTAAGGAAAAGGCCGTCACTCTGAATGAAGTAATACGGTTCCCCCAAAATGAAATCGGCCATGGGATTGAACGTAGCTCCCGGAATAATTCCGGTTAGTCCGTAGATATAGCTGTTCACGCCGATGTAGGCGGCGACAGGGTTTTCTTCTACTTCATTGTTCACCTGGAAG
>JBAUUG010000550.1:0-2739 GCA_049582585.1 Bryobacteraceae bacterium
CATGGCTAAACCTTATTACATTCCCGGTACTGTCACGGGTAATTTGATCCAGTGTTATTCGGGCAGCCTTGCAGGCGTTCCCACGTATGGCACCGCCACGGCCGAATGGAATATGGTCACTGGCCCACGGCACGTCTTCCGCCTCGTAGACGGTGGCATGGATACCGCCGGAAATAGTTTCGTTCCACCCACGGGCGCGGCCGTTCTTCCCAACGGGCAGGCGTGCACCGGTACGTGTGGCTTTACAGTCGCTTCGGAGGAACCCGTTTACGTGTACGGAAACTACAATACTGGTCCCTCGGATCCATTCTGGCCAAGCGAGAACACAACCACGACTCCACACTCCGCCGCAGCGATTATTGCGGACGCGGTCACTTTGCTCTCCAACCCTCCTATCAACAATGCGGCGACCCAACTCCCGACAAATCAAAGGGGCTGGTACGATCAGGAAAGTTTCAAATATCCCCAGCAGGCGGTCTGCGTCGGAGGGGCTCCTGCATGTCCCACGAGCAAGGGCCGTCAAGGGAACAACAGTTATTACCGGGTCGCCATCGCCGCCGGCAAGAGCATTCCATTCCCTCAGCCAGGATTTGCCGCCGGCGTCTGGAATGACTTCGGCACCGATGGAGGCATGCACAACTTCCTGCGCTACCTCGAGGACCGCAGTGATGCCGGAGACGCGCCGGCGAAGGGAGCGACCGTAAACTACGCCGGTTCCATGATCAGCATGTACTATTCGCAATATGCCACTGGCGTATTCAAATGCTGCAACTCCACCTACAGCGCGCCAGTGCGAAACTATTTCTTCGACACGCAGTTCCTGAACCCGAACAATCTGCCTCCCGGAACCCCCATGTTCCAGGACGTAGTGAGCCTAAGCTCTCACCAAAGCTTCACTCCACAATAAAGTTACACAATTCGCTATCAACCCCGGACCGCACACACGGCCCGGGGTTTTTTCTATGTAGGGACAGCCGCCCTCGGCTGTCCGCCGAGCGCAGCGAGGTGTCTGGAAGCTGAGGCCCCACACAAATCCGACTCTACGTTTCATGCGCCACCACGACATCGGCTGCTCCACTCGTCGCGGGTTTCGACGAGTGGGCACCACGAACGTCGATCCCTTATTCAATCCTCACATGCCTCTTCAGCTTGATGCGCGATCGCGCGCACTCCGATCCTTCGCCATCACAAAATAAAATCGGGCCGCTCGCAGGCAACCCGATTGTTTAGCTGATAGCTGAGAGCTAGTCTCCCGCCACCACCAGTTTCTCTTGAGCAGGCGACAAACCGAGGCCGTCCGCGCACTCAATGGCACCGATCTCTAAAGGATGTTTCTTTTTGGTTTACTGCGCGAACCTTATTCCCGCCGAGCTATGCGGTCAGCTAACGTGATATCACGCCGTTTCCTGTAACGTTAAGGGGGCTTTTATGAAGCAGCTCGCGGTTCTGTGGTCCTTGATCGTTCTAGTTTGCAGCTTCTGTATTCTGACTACTCCTGCCTGGAGTGCAGATAAAGACCAGTCCGACATCGAGAAGAGGATCGATAATTCCGCCAAGGTTCTCGACGAAATCATGGCTACTCCGGACAAGGGCATCCCCGACAAGATAATAAGCGATGCCAAGTGCATCGCGATCATTCCCTCCATGGTCAAAATCGCCGTCGGATTTGGTGGCAGTCACGGCAAGGGAGTGGCCACCTGCCGCTTAGATAACGGAAGATGGAGTGGCGTTGCGCCCGTTACGATCACCGGCGGGAGTTGGGGCCTTCAACTTGGCGGCCAGGCTGTAGACCTTGTCATGCTGGTCATGAACGACGACGGTATGCACAATTTGTTGTCCAGCAAGTTCAAGATCGGAGGAGACGCATCCGCGGCCGCGGGTCCGGTCGGTCGTCATGCCAGCGCCGACACAGATTGGAAAATGAAAGCCCAGGTACTGACCTATTCCAGGAGCCGTGGCCTGTTTGCCGGTATTGATTTAAACGGCGCTGTCCTAACACAGGACAAAGACGAAACCCGCATTATCTATGGGAAATTTGTGCCCTTTGACGAGATCCTTGAAGGGAAGGTGCGACGCACCACCATGAGTCAAGCATTTCTTAGGACCTTGGCGAAATATAGCGGGGGAACGAAACCGGAAGCGAATCAAACGGTTGCCCAGGGCAAACCAGTTGTGAAAGATAAATTTGTTAGCCATCGCGAAACTGTAGCCGGATGTTTGCAAAAGGGCGACCAGGCAGGAACCTTTTCGCTCGCCGGCCAGGATGGGACAATCTGGTCACTCCGAAGCAACAATATTAACTTTGATCCGATTGTTGGTCGCCAGGTTAAGCTCACTGGCTCAACGCGCGCAACCGCTGTAGCCGCTGATGAGCAAACTACAAAGGAAGGACAAGTCGAGCCGGCATCCAGCAAAGAACAATACCGCGATCTGCACGTGCTCGCTATCACCATGATCAGCGAAAGCTGCTCCAAGTAAAGTCGGGGATCGGGGCGCAGACGGTCCAGTACGGGTACGATGCGTCGTCGAATCGGGTGTCGATGACTGACGCGGGTGGCCCAGGCTTTTGATTTCGCTGCGATCGCCGCTGCCATTACCAATGCAGTGGGTGCCCCGTTCCTTCGCGTTCTTTGCGAAGGGGCGGGAACCACGAACGCCTGCGCCTGCGAAGCTACGCCGCCCGATCCCGAAACGAAATCGCAGGCCATCCCTCGTTCACTCGTACCGGCCCGGCTTCAT
>JBAUUG010000551.1:0-7714 GCA_049582585.1 Bryobacteraceae bacterium
AGCACGTCCTAAGGAGCCGCAAACTAATGTTGCTTCCGGCGGCCTTACTGATGACTATACCGGCTTTTGGCGACAGCTTCACCAGTTCTTGTTCGTTTGCTGGCGGCAGTTGCAATGGTCTTTCCACATTTCCGGAGCCGGGCCAAAATCTTTCATATGCACCTAGCAGTCCCACACCAGAGCCAGCGGGATCACCTTTCTTTTTGGGTAGTTTCGGCTCCGCCCCAGCATCGACGACAACAACCACAACCATTGCGCTCACTCTCGATGACATAACAAATGGCGCCTCAGTGGTATTCACTGGAACTGTTGCCCCCGGAGGACCGCCCGACACCCTCACATTTGCAGGTACTGGCACCGTGAACATCAGCGGTGTCGAGTACGCCACGATTGTGGCCGATGGCTTCACTTATGGAGTAGAGCAACAAGACCCGTTGAATTTAGGGAAGGGAACAACTCTATTTGCCGTATTCGAACCTATCGCCATTCCAGAGCCATCTACGCGCATCGCGGGTCTTGGCCTTGTGGTGCTAGCAGGAATTGCTTTGCGGCACCGGAGAACAAAGAGATCGCTTCCTTAGCAAGTTGCCGGCGAGCTTTCAAAAGCAACCGGGAGATCGTGCTTCCCGATTTTTTGCAGATTTTGATGTGCGAGAGTCGGCAAAAGCTAGCGGCGGATTACTCCTCTGCCCAGGTGTTGAAATTCGGAATAGCGGGCACACAGAGGCACATCTTGATACTAATAAAGAATAGCATTAAAGGAATGTTGGCTGCAGTACTGGCCCTTACTGCTGCCAGGCTTTCTGCGCAACACGCGGGCGAGAAGCTCGTCATGCTCTCGCAGAAAGACGCCGAATCGGTTGTTCAACAATTTGAAGCGGAGTACGTCGATGCGTACAATCGAAAGGATTTGAAAGCGGTGGCGGCGCTCTTCACGGAAAATGGGGTGGAGTTCGGAGAGTTCGGAGCCGTAACGCAGGGTCGACAGCAGATCGAGAAGACCCTTGCCACGGTGTTCGCTTTGCCCACAAAGTGGGAAACAGAGGACACTCCGAAGGATGTCCTCGTGGTCGCTAATGACGTTATCGTGACCCAGGGTGCCGCTGTGAGGACTCCTACTGACGACAGTTCTCGCACGCCTCAAACGATCTTGTACACCAAAGTACTAACACGACAGAATGGTCAATGGCAACTTGCCGCAGTACAATATGCCTCACCACCTAGTAGATATGTAGGTAAAGGCCCCGCCAAAAAACGTCAATAATCTCCAAAAGCCACTTTTCTAACCGCTTCTTACAGCTTGGTACCTCAAGATCGACGGAGATAAAGAGTGGGAGGTCTACGGGCCCAGGAGGACACACTTAAAACCTAACCCGCTCCCTATATCCGTCGGCCTGCTGCAATACCTTCCGCCGTAGCCGACTACTGAATTGTAGACGTTTGGGCTCTCAATATGTTTCTCCGCGCCGACATCATCCCGAAAACACCCTGGACAATAATGGAGCCGCCCTGAGGCCAATTCGTAATGTTTCCAAATATAGAACGGGCAGGCAAGTTTAGGGCGATTGGTGGCAGCCGTAGCGTGACCAGGAGCAAAGGACTCCAAGGCGAAACCCGGTCAGCACAACAGCAGCCCTTAAGAAGCGGCACGCCGGAGACGAACCCAGCCACCAATACCAAGTAACCCAGCGGCAATAAGTAAAAGAGAGGCGGGTTCAGGAGTCGCTGTGCCCGGAGCAGAACCCCAAGCACCGCTGAAAGCGGAATCGGTTACCTTACCAGTGAAGAAGATATTAACGAAGTAGCTTTCCGTGTTGTTCAGCGCCGGGTCGCCGCTGGGATCAGTGAACCGAATAGTGTCAGAGTTGATCAGTTTTGGTATCCATTCGTAATTTTTCTTCCCATCGACGCTGTAGAAAGTGGAGCCGTCGGGATAGGTTCCAAGATCGATGTCTACCCCGCGCGGCAGATCATAGCTGATCTCAAAACTTGTCACCGGATTCGATCCTACCCATTGTGTAGATCCCTGACCGGCACCGGGGGAGCCCCAACTATATTCGTTAATGCTGGTGAAAGGGGCGTGATACTCCCACCGCTCTCCCGGTGCCATTGTGCCGCTCTTACCTGAATCGCTGAATGGAATTGCGCCGGCAGACGCGCTGACTGTACTTGCGAGGGCAAGGCAAAACAACATGGATAAACGCACGTTCATGATATTCATCTTTCAGATCTCCTAGTATTCCTTTTTCTGAATTCGGAACGGTTTATCGTACCCCATTTCGGTAAGGGAGACTCTTGTCACGGGTACTAAGAGGCACTAGATTGGTACTGGGCGTTGGCGGCGGGCTAAACGCCCGAAATAGCACACAATTCTCATTCGGGGCAATGTAAGCGTTTCTTTACAAGGCCTCTCGACCAGAGTTTATAGGACTTTCTACCAACGTTTAGTACCTCGGACGACAGGTTACGCTTGACCGGGATAGTAGATCGCCCCTATCCTTAGTTGCGTCCCAGGAGGACACAAGAAAATATGACGATTTTCGCGCCCGTTTTAGGGTTCTTCGGAACCGCCATTATGTTTTCGACTATCGCTCTCGCACAGAAGGGGTCACTTAAGGCGCAGATAGCCATGCATCCGGCTTACAAGAGCGAAGCTTACACCCCAACCACTTCAACCGCCACTACCGGGCCATATGTGTTCGGAGGCCGACTATCTTAGAAACGCAAACACGGGCGAATGCGGCCGCAGTGTTGTAGGCACGCATTCCTCCACATAAGTGGAGTTTGGTGCCGGACTGGAGCACTGCCGAAGAAAGTTCCTGAGGTAGTATTTGTGCTTTCTTCGAGGGCTTACCTGAGCGGTCACGTAGTTGCAGTCGCCCAGCGAACATTTGCCTGACTAGCACTTATTAATCCGAAAAACGTCGTGAGTTTCCGAGTGGCCTGGCCGCTATTTGCCGCGCCACTGGGGGAATCGTGAGCGCCATTGTATGTCAAAAGCACCAATCCGCGTCTTGATTGCTGATGATCACCCAGTCGTCCGGGAGCGGCTTCGAAGTGTCCTCGGCGAACGTTCCGACCTTCAAATTGTTGGCGAAGCGGTAGACGGCGCCGAGACCATCGAAAAGGTGATCCAGCTTGATCCCGACATTGTTCTCCTTGATCCCGACATTCTTCTCGAGAACCTGAAGGTTCGTCCTGTTGACAAACTTGCAGTCCTTCGCAGCATCAAGACGTGCGCGCCGAAGTCAAAAGTGATTCTGTTCGCATCACCCGGAAGCAAGAAGGACTTCGTTGAAGCTATTAGACTTGGCTGCTCGGGTATTTTGCTCAAAGAGGTCCCAACCAGCTTTTTCGCGAAGAGCATTCGGAGAGCCCACGCTGGAGAAATTTGGGTCGATTCAATTACCAGAGCCGCCATGATTCACCATTTTGCATCTGGTCATGGCTCCCGTTCGAGCACCATAGACCCGGATTTGAATGTCCAACTCAGCAGACGAGAGCGCGAACTGATCCTTTTGATTGCGCATGGCCTCAGGAATAAAGAGATCGCGGAAAGAATGCTTATCACTGTGCAGACGGTGAAGAACCACCTCCGCAGAGTGTTTAATAAGCTCGGCGTATCAGACCGGCTGGAACTGGCGCTCTATGCGGTCCATAAATTGATGGACCCCTAAATTCGGAGCTTCGTTCAATAGGAGTTGCACGTCGAGCAGCTCTGTGGGAAATTGGGGTCCGCCCAAGGTTGGCGAGTAACACCGCTGGCAGCGGACTGGGCTCTTAGTATCTCGCGCGTGCCAAGGCCCTCGCTGTGGGGCCCTCCAATACCTACTTCGAATCGCTTGGTATTTCCTTCGTTGGTTAATGAGGAAGAGTATCAACTCTTGAAGCGCCGTGTACGGACCCGTACGCACGGTGGTGTGGCAGGGGTGGTGGGTCACTACGGCCGACCATCAACTTATTCGCTGTCTCAAATACGGGGGCGGGTCACGCCGCTATGCCGATCTTATAGGCTACCCTTCTTCGTGACAAAAGGTCAGACCGATAAGACGTAATATCGGAAGCGGTTTCGGATTCCGGCCAGTCGGAAAAAGAGGCTTTGATGACACGAGCGGCGTTTCTGCGACCGATGTCCCCGAAGCCGAGATCTGGACCGCAGGGTCGCAATCGAGTTCCTGCTGGACAGGAACGAGGAACAAGAGCTCGTTCCCAGAGCTTCGATTCGCCTAATTGCTTTCGAATAATACGACTGCTTAGAGCGCCTTTAGTGCAGCGTTGTAGTTGTCGGCTAGCTCACCGATGCGCTCTTTGAACCCGAGTTGGGCGATATCATCGAAATACTCCAGGCAACGGATAAAGGCACCATGCGCATCTACAAGCGTTTCTTCGAGATACTTCCAGTCTGGGGCCATTTCGATTTGTGCCTCAGGGTTGCAGCCAGCGATCATACCGAATATGTCCCCGTGATGAATCGACGACGCCTGCCGGTAAGAGGTGCGGTATAGGAACGCTTGGTCTGCTTCTTTGGCCCGCTCGTAAAGCGAGACGCGGCACCATTCATTGCGGGGCCTGGTTTTATCACGTCCTGTCTTGAAGCGGGGAAGAGCGGCCTCGTAGTCATTCACCATTTCCTTGTACTGCTCCGCCGAGATTCGTCTTTTCGCATCGTCGTCCATCAAGTCGTACCATTGCTTCCGTTGTATCGCGTAATAGTCGACAAAGTCGCGCACGTCATCCGGATGTTTCTTTAGCCAGAAAATATTCAACTGGGTTTCCCAGATGCTTCGGCTGAGCTTGAAAGCGTCGGGACCAAAGCCATTCAGGACAAGGATATGAATGGCGCTCAATGTGTTCACCGCCATGAAGACCATCCGACCTACAACCTGCGTGAGGGTAATGGTCAGTGGACGGGCCCGCGCCCCGCGCTATAAGCCAGGGACACCTGAACGTGTCGCCAACGTTGTGGGGATTGTCCAGAAACGGGCTTCGCGGAAGCGTTGCCAACTCGATCCGACGTGTAGCCAGGGCGAGATCCCCTTGTCACCAGCTGTCCGTAAATTCAAGTCCCGTTCCGGGACTTCGAGAGCGGTTGTGACAGGAGACGGCACTGAATCATATTTTGGAATGAAACTAATCGATCGGCGCCCCGGGGAAAGCGTTTCAGCAATCCGTCTTTGATCATGCCTTCTGCTCCGCCGATGGTTTCCTCGGCGGGCTGCCCTATCGCATCAACGTTCCTTGCCAAGTGTCTTTGTTGCGGGCCATGATCTCGGCTGTGCCGATGATTGCCGCCATGTGCAGGTCGTGCCCGCAAGCGTGCGCGACCGGAACATCATGCCCCGCATCATCTTTGGTATGTACCTTACTGGCGTACGCGAGACCCGCCTTTTCTTCTACAGGAAGAGCGTCAAGTTCGGTGCGAAGCATGACTGTGGGGCCGGGCCCATTCTGAAGGATGCCCACGATTCCGGTGCCACCGATTCCGTCACATCGTAGCCAAGCTTGCGCAGCTAGCCCGCTAACTTTGCTGCCGTTTGCGTCTCGTAGGAGGAGAGTTCCGGATGTTGGTGCAAATCCAGGTACAGCGAATGCGCCTCAGGATACACGGCCTCGGTTTCCTGAGAGGTTGAAGAACTCTGCGCCAAGGCGGACGCGCTTAGAGCTGCGATGAGGAAGAAATGTGCCGATCCGAATGTGTACTGCGTCGATTTCATTGTGCGGAGATGATAGCAGAAGTTCTGGCCTTCGGTCAGTTTCCGATTAAAGAGGTGCAGGTCGATTCGAGTTGTAGGCGGTGACTGTTTCGGGGACTGAGTGCGGGTGTAGCGCCGTAGGCGCCGGTAGCAATCGCAAATTTACGCCTAGGTGAAAGACGCTGCCCGAACCCGGCGTGCTTTCGGCCCACACCTTTCCTCCCATACCGGCAGCGATTTTGGAGGAGATGGCCAGTCCGAGCCCGGTTCCACCGAAACGCCTGGTGTTCGAGTCGTCGGCTTGTATAAAGGCCTGGAAAATGCTTTCGAGCTTGTCCGCCGGTATGCCCACGCCAGAGTCGGAGACAGCGATGTGCAACGCCAGCATTTCTTCATTGAGCGACGCGGCCTGCACGTGCATGACGACCCAGCCGCAATCAGTGAACTTAATGGCGTTTTCCAACAGGTGGAGCAACACCTGGCTCAGACGCCCCCGATCGGCCCATACGCGAGCCGGGAGCGGCGCTTCGGAGTTCCAAGTAAGCGAGAGATTTTTCGCTTGAGCCGACACAGACAGCTTGCCGATGATGTCTTCGAAGGTCTGCCGCAACGAAAACTCTTCCGACTCCAATGGCAACCGATCGACCTGCAGCCGCGAATATTCCAGGACATCGTCGATAATTCTCAGGAGCCCGTTGCCGGACGCTCCTACCTCTTCCAGGTATGTTCGAATCTCCGACGGGAGATCGCAATCCAAAGCCAACGTCGCCATCCCCAGGATGCCGTTTAATGGCGTTCGAAATTCGTGACTCATATTGGCGAGAAATTGGTCTTTGGCCCGGCTCGCCGCTTCGGCCGCTTCTTTGGCTGCTTGCAGGTCCTCTTGCGTCTTCTTCATGGCCGTAATATCCATCGTGGTCGCCACCACTTCCGAACGGCCAGTCGCTGGATTCCTAGTCAGGGCGATGTTATAGAGGGCCCAAAAGGGCTGGCCATCCGCCCGCTTCATGTGGACCTCCACACCAGTCAACAGACCAGTCTTTTTGAGCCGCTCGAATACACAGATACGCTCTTCAGGGGACTGGTAATGCGTTTTAATGTCGACGCCCACAATATCCTCCAGCCGGTTGTACCCGAGAACGCTGTAGGATGCTTAATTGGCGTCGAGTACAAAGCCGTCGAGGTTTGTCCGGCAAATACCGGCGAGGTCGTGATCCTTGAGCAAGCGGTATTCGGCTTGTATATTGCGCAATAGTCTTATCTGCCTCCGCATATAGCAGGCGGCAATCACCGATGCAGCTGTCACTACCGTGATTGCGAGAATGAGCTGACTAGCCATCACCTTCGCTCCGGACGCGGCGGTTCGCTGCGCGCATTATGTGCGATACGTAATCTCATCGGCAATCGGCACTAGAGGGTTGATTATTTCTGACCGATGTTTTTGCGGAGACCGGTTATGAGCGACCTGGCGCCTTGTCCGGCAGATTAATCCCCGGTGATCGGGGGCGTGCCGATCTGAACCGCACCTCTCAAGTGGCGAGGGCTGCATGAAAAGCCAGCATCTTGTCAAACTCGTAACACCGGATCACCACCGCCCCGATCCTCATACATGTAAAGCTATCCAACAACTCTCGAAGCCAAACGCGCCGACGTGGCTCGGCATTGCCGCTTACAAAACGGCTGAATCTACTAAGACGTGGACGAAACCAAAGAGGCGAGGGCGTAACGCAAACAATAATCGGGAACGGGACTCTCTACAGGGCGCGTGGCATGCTGTCTCTGGCTTACGAGACGTGGTCGACCGGACCCAACTCATCGGTTCCGCACACTGCCTCTGGACGGCGTGTAGCCAGCCGTCTGTCGCAGGTGTTGGCTTCGGGTAGTTGGTCCACAAACAGGCTTGGGCTCGAAGCACCCTCGGCGCAAGTCAAATCCGGGAGAAGCGCGTTTTACGTCAAAGTGACGACACATCCGATCGAAACATAGCGCTACAGTGGCGAACTAGGCAGGAGTATTCTGGC
>JBAUUG010000552.1:0-6354 GCA_049582585.1 Bryobacteraceae bacterium
AAGAACAGCTCGCTCGTCGAGATGCAGCCGAAATCTTCCGGCATGTCGATTGCGTCTCACATGGAGGAAGTGCTCCGCATGCTGGGTGAAGATCCGGATCGCGAGGGTCTGGCCCACACTCCCGAGCGTTGCGAAAAGGCGCTGCGCTATCTCACTAGCGGGTATTCGGCTGATGTGGGCCAGATCGTTAACGGCGCGTTATTCGAGGTCAAGTACGACGAAGTAGTGATTGTTCGAGACATAGAATTCTTCAGCCTGTGCGAACATCACCTGCTCCCGTTTTTCGGCAAAATGCATGTGGCTTACCTGCCGGATGAGAAGGTCATCGGGCTCAGCAAAATTCCGCGGCTGGTGGATGTATTCGCGCGCCGGCTGCAGATTCAGGAACGGCTCACGCAGCAGGTGGCCGAAACCATTCAGAACCTGATTAATCCGAGGGGGGTCGGAGTGATTTGCGAAGCGCGGCATTTCTGCATGATGATGCGAGGCGTTGAGAAGCAGCATTCAGGCGCAATCACCAGCGCCATGCTGGGAGCGTTTCGCCACAACAAAGAGACGCGAAATGAGCTGCTCTCCCTAGTTGGACAGCGGTCTCAGTCAATCTAGACAGGCGCTTCGGTGTTGTCCGCTTTCGGACGGCGATGTCACGATTGTGAAACTTCAATCCTGATCGGTTGACCACGATATAAAGAATTGGCCGCATTCGTAAGGCTTGGGAATCGCGGCTTCGGCCTTAGGCTTGCACCTTAAAACCGGCATGCAGAGCGTCTTCCAGGACATTCGTATCGAAATCAGGCAGTTAATGCGCAATCCGGGCTTTACCGCGATAGCGATTCTTACGCTCGCGCTCGGGGCTGGGGCGAACGCATTGATGTTCACTGTCATCGATTCGGTACTCCTGCAGCCTTTGCCATATCCCGACTCCCGCGAGCTCGTGAATGTCGATACAACCCTGACCGACGGGTCGCACGGGTCCACATCGCTCCCGAATTTTCTCGATATCCGAACGCAGAGCCGATCGTTCTCGTCCCTGGCCGCCTACCAGGAAAAGAGTGCTTCACTGCGGTTGCCGACCGGTGAACCGGTGCACAGCGCCGGTGTAGCGGCAAGCGGGACTTTCTTTGATGTCCTGCGTGTCCATCCGATGCTGGGTCGTCCCTTTACGCCGGGTCAAGATCAGCCGGGCCAGCCCTGCAGCGTGGTGCTGAGCGCAAAGCTCTGGCGCGAGCATTTCTCGGGCAACGCTCGCGTGCTCGGACAGAATCTCATAGTGGATGGACAAGCCTGCCGCATCTCGGGCGTGATGCCGGACGGTTTTGCGTTCCCCTCGTCCGATGACGAATTCTGGATCCCGCTCCAGCCCGCGCCGGATACGATGGATCGCGGCATGAATTTCCTCAGCGTGATCGCCAGGCTGAAGCCGAATGTGAGGCTTGCTGTCGCACAAACCGAGCTACGAGTCGTCGCAAGCCGCCTTCAGAAGGCTTACCCGGAAGACGACAAGAGCGTGGGTTTCGCCGCCGAGTCGTATCGGGATACAATCACCGGGGACGCCCGCCCGGCTCTCTTTGCGCTGCTCGGCGCCGTAGCTGTTTTGCTTCTCATCGCCTGCGCCAATATAGCTAATTTGCAACTGGCGCGCGCCCTCGGCCGCAAACGCGAGATGGCAATCCGCGCCGCATTGGGCGCGGGCAGAATGCGGGTGGCCAGGCAGCTCTTTACCGAAAACATTCTCCTGGCGCTGATTGGGACGGCCGCCGGGCTGGTGCTGGCGGGGGGCTCGCTTGGTTTGCTGAAGCGTCTTGCAACCGGGGCCATTCCACGCGTTCAGGAGATTGATTTGCGTCCCGAAGTCTGCCTCGCCATGTTGATTGTGGCAAGTATCTCAGCGCTGCTGTTTGGATTGGCGCCCGTTTGGCAGGCAGCGCGTCAGGACATCGAAACGGCTCTGCGGGAGAGCGGGGGCGCTATCGCGGGCGGCCGCAATCAACAGAAGTTTCGCGATCTGCTGGTTATCGCGCAGCTGAGTCTCGCCATCACTCTGCTGGCCGGCTCGGGTCTGCTGCTTCGTACGCTGTATCGCTTGTTGCACACTGACCGCGGTTTTGCGATGGAACACGTGCTGACCTTGCAAACAGCGGTTTCGGGAACGGAACCGGCGGATAAGAATCTTGCGGCAACGGTCTATAGCCCGGAATTGGATCAGATTGAGCAGATACCGGGAGTAAAAGCGGCAGGTTTCATCACTTTTCTGCCGCTAAGCAACGGACATGCTCAAGCTAGCTTCAGCATTAAAGGACGCGCCAATCCGAACCCGGAAACCGGCCCTCGCGCTCAGCTCAACGCCGCCAGTGAGGACTTCTTCCGCGCTCTCGATATTCCGATTCTCGCGGGACGATTCTTCGCGAGAACAGACGCCCTGGGCACGCCTCGTGTAGCAATCGTCAATGATGTTCTCGCCAAGCGGTATTTCGCCGGAGAAGACCCCATCGGAAAACAGATCAATTTCCAGGACCCGGATTCGGAAGCACATCCCATCACCATCGTCGGGATTGTCCGAGGCAGCCGGCAAACCGGACTCGCGAAGCCGCCTGACGCGGAAGTGTATCTCGATTTGCGGCAAGTGCCGCCCGCGACACTATGGTCGGAGTTCCTGCTGAAGCAGATCATGACTTACGTCGTTCGCGCGAGCGGCGATCCCCTCAATGTGAGCAATGAGGTCCAGCGCGTAATCCATCGCGTGGATTCGGCGCAAACGGTTTTTCATATCGCCACGATGCAGGAAATTGTCTCGCATTCCGTGCGGAGCCGACGGTTGGGCGCCATACTTTTGAGCGCGTTCGCCGGACTCGCGCTCATTGTCGCGGCAGCGGGATTGTATGGCGTCCTTTCGTTTATGGTTACGCAGAGAAAGCGCGACATTGCCGTCCGCATGGCATTGGGCGCGCGGCAAGACGATGTAGTTCGAATGATTGTCGCGCACGCCCTGCTTCTGTACGTCATCGGCCTTGCCGCCGGGCTGGTAGGTGTGATCTGGTGCGGACGCCTGCTCTCCAACATGCTCGCGGGAGTCCCGCCTTGGGATCCTGTCGCCCTTGGCGTCACAACGGCCGTGCTGGTGGTTGTGACTTTTCTAGCGGCATGGTTCCCCGCCCGGCGTGCAGCTTCAATCGATCCGTATCTGGCGCTGCGAACTGAGTAAACCGCCACAATGCCGGACTATGCCGAATGCAGTTTGGGCCGCCAACATGCGGCCGTCAATCTCGGGAGCAGAACGTCATGAGTGATAAATGGTTTGCGCGGCCGGTGCTGTTCGTAGCGGACATAGACGGGTCCGTCGATTTCTATGTGAAGCAGCTCGGGTTCACACAAGCATGGCGATATGAAGAGGAGGGGAAGGCGTGGGTCGCGCAGGTCGACCGGCAGGGCTGCGAGCTGATTCTCTCTTCTCAATGGCCCGACAAAGTGGGCAAGGGTCTGATGTTCATCTCGCTCGATGTGGGAGTGCTGGATGCCTTGCGGGCGGAACTGGAGGGGCGCGGCGTGGATGTGAAGGACGGGGAGTGGGGCTATCGCCTCATGGTCATCGCGGACCCGGACGGCAACGAGCTCTACTTCCCCTATCCTGCGTCGCTTGCCACCGGCCCCCGAGGCTAGCGGGACGAGATTGGTCCTGAAAAGAGCGCATGGCTACGTCTCTCGGCTGCATCTATTCCTGCCTCAATGCAACCGCAGGATCGATTTTGGCAGCGCGGCTCGCCGGAACATAGCAGGCAACCAGCGCCACCACACCCAGCAGGACCGCGACCGCCGCATAGACCAATGGATCGTTCGGTTGAACCTGAAACAGCATGGATTTAAGCAACCGTGTAACGGCAATCGAGGCTGCCAATCCTGCAGCCAAGCCGATGCAGGCGAGAACCAGTCCCTGGCCCAGGACGAGCCGCACGACGGAGCCTGTGGTCGCGCCCAGCGCTATGCGCAGACTGAACTCGTTCGATCGTTGGCCTACTGTGTACGCCATTACCCCGTATACGCCAGCCATGGCAAGACACACCGCCAAACCCGCGAAAACCGCAAATAGGATGGTGCGAAACCTAGGGGCGGCGACGTTCTCTGAAAGCATAGCCTCCAAGGTCGTGAATTTCATGGGGGCGTCTGGATTGCTCTCATGCGCCAGCCGCCGCAAGGTTTGTGCGAGCGCGTTGGGATCGCCTGCGGTCCGCACCACCAAGCTTAAAGTCGCTCCGTTGAACGCATGCTGCAGATACGGCATGTAGCACTCCGGCATCGGTTCGCTGTCCGGGCGGCGTTGCCTCACGTCGCCCACGACACCAATGATCTTCATGCCCTGAAGCGAATCGAAAGGACAGAAGATCGTCCTGCCGAGCGGATTTTGATTCGGAAAAGATTTTCGGACCAGCGCGTCATTCACCACCGCCACAAATGGTCTGTCCGAAGTATCGCTGTCACTGAAGTCGCGTCCGCTCTTCAGCGGAATTCCGAGCGCCGCGAACGTGCCAGGCGCTGCAACGGAAAGCACGACGCTAGGCGCACGGCTCCAATCCGGTTGCGCCGGTAAGTGGTCTAGAAGATACGCTCCCGTCGAATCCACGTACCCCGGGGGCGCCATCGTAGCTCCCGCCGCCAAACGCCAGGTAGCGTGGCAACTTGAGCGAGCATGTCTCTGAAGAACTCGCGCGTGCGTGCGATATTGGCGGACGGCGGCGCCGGCACGGTTGCCCGCATGACCAGGACGTTTTCGGGCTGAAAACCCAAAGCTACATTGTGCAAGGCTACAAAGCTCCTGATCAACAGACCCGCCGCGGAGACAAGCGTCACGGCTAGAGCGATTTCAGCCATTACGAGTGCCGCACGAATGCCGGCCATCCGCCTGCTACCCGTAATTCGCGTTCCGGCCTGCTTCAGCGCGTCGCCCAATTCGACTTTTGACGCGTAGGATGCAGGGACCAAACCGAATAGCAGGCTCGTGATCAGCGATATTCCAAGAGTGAATCCAAGCACCCATCGATCGATTCCCGCTTCGGCCAGCCGAGGCACGTCGGCAGGAGCCAGCGCCACCAGTAGTTTCGATCCCCAATAGGCGAGCATAAGCCCCAAAAGAGCTGCCACGAAAGCCAGCAGTAAGCTTTCCGTGACCAACTGTCTGACTATGCGCTTCCGGCTCGCTCCCAGTGCGGCGCGAACAGCCACTTCGCGAGTGCGCGCAGCGGCTTTCCCGAGCAGCAGCGTCGCGGTATTGGCGCACGCTATCAGAAGCACGACTGTCACGGAGCCCAACAACAGATAAAGCGTTAGGCGAACGTTGCCCACCATTTCATCCCGCAGTCTCGTCACGGCAACGCTGCGGCCCCTGTTGGTTTACGGAAACTCCTTCTCCAAACGCTTGGCGATAGCAGTCATCTCGGTTTGCGCCCGTTGAAGCGGCACGCCGGCTTTGAGCCGCCCGACGGCAAGGAAGTTTTGACCTCCACGCGATCCGGGTGGCCCAACATCCGACACCCAAATGTCGGTGTCGTCAGGAAACCGGAAACCCGGCGGAAGCACGCCGACGATCGGGCACGGCCCAGGAGAGCGGAGTATCTGTCCCAGCGCGCGCCGATCGCCGCCGAAATGGCTCTGCCAATACGTGTAGCTGATCATCGCGGCTCCGCCGGCGCCCCGCTTCGTTTCTTCAGCCGTGAAGGTCCGCCCCGCAAACGGCTCGATCGCAAAAACGCGAAAGAAGCCGGGACTCACGCTGGTGACTCGGGCATACTCGGCCGTAGAGCTCAGTATCACCGCCGTTTCGCGCGAGAAGTAGTAGGCCATCGCCTCAAATGAGGAACTCTGGTCGCCCCAATCCTGAAAGTCGGGAATCGATATTTGCTTCGAAAGCGCGGTAGGGGCGGCCTCCCGGGTTGTCGACGCGTTGGAGAGAGTGACGATTCGGTCCGGATCGCGATATGAGAGTGGCTTTAAGAGCACGGCATTCACGACGCTGAAAACAGCCGTGTTGGCGCCGATTCCGAGCGCCATGATCAGAACGGCGAGCGACGCGAAACCCGGATTTCGGCGCAGATTGCGAGCGGCATATTGTAGATCGCGCAGCAGGTCATCGACGTAATTGACGCGGCGCATATCGCGGCACTCCTCCTGAAACTGGGTAATACCGCCTATTTTGAGCAGCGCCAACTTACGGGCCTCATCAGGTGCTACTCCCGCGGCGGCTTTCTCTTCCGCGAGTTGATCGAGGTGAAACCGCAGTTCGGCTTCGAGCTCGCTTTCCACGCTCCGGCGGAAAAACAGCGAGCGCAGGCGTAAGCGGAGTTTGTCAAACGTGCGCACGTCAAC
>JBAUUG010000553.1:0-4672 GCA_049582585.1 Bryobacteraceae bacterium
TACCTGTGCCGCCGGCGCGCGGAGCACCACCGACACGAACACGATCGCGCCGACATACGCGCACCCGAATATCGCCCAAGCCAGCACATGCCACCCCGCCGAACCCCAGCGAGCGGACGCCACCCGCGAGTACCAACTCTGCCACGCCGCCCGGCGCTCTCGTATGAGGCGCTCTCCAATGCCTATGACGCGCACCTCTTTGCCCGGCGCCGCGGTTGTGGCCAGAGTAAACAGGTGACGCGACAGCCGATTGGCTTGCGCGCCGCGCTCTTGCGCAATTCTTTCAGCCGCGGGCCGCCACGAAGACGTCCACGCGGTGGGCGCGGCGGCGACGGCAAGCAGCAGCAAAGCCGGATGAATCGACGCCAGCAGCGCCATCGTCACGCCCAGCCGCAGAATCCATCCGAGCGTCGAAAACAACGAAACATACATGTGATCGAGCACGAATACCTGATTGCGCAGCATTGAAAGCCGATCCAGATATTCCGGGCGTTCCTGATGTGCGAGAGTCGCGATGGAGGCCTGCAGTTGCGCCACGTGCGACTCCAGCGCAATGGTCACTTTATCGCGGAAGCGGCGCTGCAGGCGCGTGCTGACCGTACGAAGAAACCATGTCCCCGCAGCCGACAAGCCCAGTCCGATCGCCGCCCCCTCCACCATCTCGGGTCTGTGGTGAACCACGCCTTCGCCCAGCAGCATCATCCACAATGCAAGCAGCGCATCCGGCAGCGCTGCCAGTTGCGATAGCGCGAGCGCTCCGAGCATTAAGCGCGGTTCGTGCCGATAACCCAGCTTGCACAACCGCCACATCGACGAGAGCGTCGGCGGTAACGGCTCAATCGCATGCTCCCGATCGTTAGAGGACGTCGTACGTGACCCCCACCTCATCCGGGATGTTGAAGCGTTGCGCCTGCAAATCGAACATCGTCCGATAGCGCCCGCCCAGCGCCATCAGCTCGTCATGGGTACCGAGCTCGATCACGCGGCCGTGCTCCAGTACGCAGATTCGATCCGCTTGCCTGACCGTGGAGAAGCGGTGCGAGATCAGAATGGTAGTCGAATGCCGTGTAGCGGCCAGCAGGCGCTCGAAAATTTCCGCTTCTCCTCGCACATCGAGTTGCGCCGTCGGCTCGTCGAGGAGCACGACCCCGGCCCCCAGCTTGACTGATGCCAGCGCTCGCGCCAGCGCAATCCGTTGCCATTGGCCGCCCGACAGTTCGGTCCCGCCGGTATACCCGCGTGCCAGCACGGTATCCAATCCGGCCAGATTCGTCGCGCCCGCTGCGTCGAGTGCCGCGTATATAACATCGTCGGGAGCGCCCGCCGGAGCCACGTTGTCCCGCATCGGCAGCTCCAGCCGGATGAAGTCCTGAAACACGGCCGTAATGCGCGAGCGCCACGACGTTAAATCCAGCTCGCGAAGGTCCGCGCCGTCAATCTCGATCGCGCCCGACTGCGGATCGTACAACCGGCACAAAAGTTTTGCGATGGTCGTTTTGCCGGCGCCGTTCTGCCCGACTATTGCGAGAGAAGAGCCGGCGGGAATCGTGAGATCGAAATGCTCCAGCACGGGCGCGCCCCCAGGATATGCAAACGTAACGTCGCGAAGGCGAATCTCGCCTGCCGGCTTTCCTTCCGAGCGGCGCTCACCGGCGGGCAGGTCTCCGGCGCGCTGCATCGCATCTCCAAGCCGAAGCACTGCCGCGACCGGGGCGGACGCTCCGTCGAGCGCCCAACTGAACCCGCCAAACGCAATCATCGACACGCCGATCGCACTCTGCATGTAGGTGACCGCTTCACCAAGAGTGATGTGATTAGCAGCCGCCGCGCTCGCCACGGACCAGAACACCAACACGTTTGCGGAGACCACTAAGAGCATGCTCCAGATCACCGGGCGCTCCCTCAGACGAGTCGCCGCGTACTGCAATTCGTGCAGGCGAGTGCGTCTCATTCTGAAACGGTTGATCGTCCACCCGCCCAACCCGAACAGCCTCAGCTCCTTACTCGCCGGCGGATCCACCGCCAGCCGGTAGGCGTAGTCGGCATCCCGCTGTGCCGCTCGTACCTCCTCCGTGTTGCGGTCGAACCAGATCCCGCTTTCTCGCAGCAGCCAGTGAGTCGCTAGCCATGCCCCCGCGAGTACGATAGGAGCCCACCATCTATATCCCACCAGGATCAGAGCCGACGCTATACCGCCGATCATTTCCACCATGCCATTCGCGATGAAATCCATGGAGATGGAGAGCGGCGGCCCGGTCATCCCCAGATCGAAGTCGCGCGCGACGGTGAGGTCGCTGGTGAGCGTCGGATCCTCGAGGTGCCGGATACCCGGCGGCCGCACGCACGCCTCAGTGAGCCGGTCGTACAGCCATGCCGCAGTGCGATCCCCGAGGTTCGCGCTGGCCACCTGATGAATCGGACTGAGCACCTGCAGCAGTATAAAAATCGCGCCTGCCAGCGCCAGCGGACCGGAGAGCGCATCACCGCGCCGCACCGCGCCGACGAGCCACCCCATCGCAATCGCAAAGGCCGCGGGGAGCATCCCTCGCAGCAGCAGCACGGTCCACCAAACGGCAGCCAGCCCCGCATTTGCCTTCGGAAGAACGCTGAAGAACTTCCATTCTTTGCGCCCTGTCAACTTTTGGAGCACGCATGCATTCTGCCACAGAGATTTGGGGCGCTCCATTAAGAGCGGGCGTTTTCCTTGCGTACCCACGGCGTCAGAACCGTGTAGACCGGAACTGCCGTGGGCCGCGCTTTTCGCCGCCGAATCAGGCGGCGGTCGGCCAGGTGAGCGACTGCGTTCTGCACGCTCCGCTTGGAAAGCCCTATCAAGTCCGCCAATACCGCGTAGCTCATTGCTACGGACTCTCGGCCCACTCCGTGCGTGTGACGATACAACTGCAAGTACACGAGGAATGCTGCGGCGGACCGGCTGTGCGCTACGAGGTCGCGCATCAGGGTGTCGATAACGTACGGGTCGGTTCTCATCGCTACGGTAATCACACCTATAGCACGCGTTGCCGCCATTTGCTCTTATGTTATTGATTTCTGGAGTTCGCCCCTGGCATCCTAAGCTGCATGATCAAACGAATCAAATTCCTCGGTATCCCAGTCCGGGATCAGGACCGCGCGCTCAGCTTTTACACGGAAAAACTCCGTTTCCGCATCCTCACCGATCAGCAGTTCTCGGAAAGCCAACGCTGGATTGAGCTCTCCATCCCCGGTGCGGATACGGGAATCGTACTCTTCACCCCCGAGGGTCACGAGGACCGTATCGGCACTTTCGTGAATACCTCTTGGGAAGTCGACAATGTCGAAAAGACTTATGTAGAGCTGCAGGAAAAGGGAGTAGAATTCGCCGGCCCTCCCCAGAAGCAGCCGTGGGGAACGTTCGTCATGATGAAGGATTCAGAAGGAAATCAGATCGTCCTCTCATCTCGCTAACGGATAAACTCAGTTTTTGATAATGCGAACGCGGTGCGTGCTCTAGTGTGCCTCCGAAGAGCAGAGATTAGTTCCTCGTTTCCGCGGTGGTTGGATCGATGACGGCGGTTATCTCGCTGATGCGATCTGCCGGAAACCCGCCCCGCTCGGCGTGCTCTCGGATGCTCTGTTCGTCCGGGGCAATGTAGACGCAGTAGACTTTGTCGCCAGTCACGTAGCTCTGTACCCATTGGATATGCGGCCCCATGCCGCGCAGCACGTCGCAGGATTTATGCGCGACGGCTTGCAATTGTTGAGACGAGAGATCACCGGCCTTGGGAATGTTCCGCTCAATGACGTATTTCGGCATGGTGGTGATCATTCTCCCACACGCAATCCGGGAGAGCACAGATTAATGAGCGACTCAATGGACAGTTGGATTGTCTGTCCTACGCTGCTTTTTTACGCTCCAGAGGGGTAAGCCGGCGGTCGATGAGAACGTTAGGTGCATCTCTACCTCCGCAAATCGACAGGCCTGCGTCTAAGTACGCAGATCAAGATGCGCATCGGCTTTACCTGTGCGCTCCTTGCGCTATTCGGGATCGGCTTTATCTCGGAGAATCGTCTTCAACATTGGATTGAGGACGGGGCCTGGGTTTCTCAGACGCAAGACGTCTTAGCCCAATTGGTATCTGTTTCGTCGGCGCTGCTCACAGTTGAGAGCGAAGAACGAGGGTATTTGTTAACTCAGGATCCGAATGTCGAAAAAGCTTTCAAGGCCGCTCAACAGCAAACGATTGAGCGGTTCGCAACACTCCAGACCCTCACGCGGGGGAATCCGATCGCACGGCGGCTATTGAATCCAGTGGCCCCGTTGCTGGCCCAGGTACTCGCAACAGCACGAGCCTCGGTCGCTGCCCGGCGAAGCACGGCGGGAAATGCGACCCAGCGATACACGCTGATGTCTCTTGGCGCCGAACCACAGATGAGACAGATTCGGGACCTATTTCAAAATTTTTTTGGCGAGGAATGGCTGCTGTTAGCCGAGCGTTCCAAGAGTTCAGATCACAGTACAACGATTGTCAAGGCCGCGATTTTCGCGGGAACCCTGCTTGGCGGATTGTGTGTTGCAGTTTGCGGAAGCTTGGTCAATCGCGATCTGCGCCGCCGTGAGCGGGCCGAAGCAGCTTTACGTCAAGCCCAACAGGAGCTGGAAGGCAGGGTACAGGAGCGCACGGCCGAACTC
>JBAUUG010000554.1:0-8364 GCA_049582585.1 Bryobacteraceae bacterium
GCTCTCGATTTTGCACGCCGCCAACCCGCATCGCCCGGTTCCGGCGGGCTTCAGCCTGCAAGAGCTTTTTGTGCCTGGAGCGCCGATGCTGCCACGGCGCAGCACAAGCTTCTTCAGCTGGCGGAATTGCTTTTTAGCCTTGGATCGTTTCCTCAAATTTTGGGAGCGGTTCGGTCCGCGGTTCATTCGCAAGTACGCCGTAAAGAAATCCGCGGAATGGATGATTGCCCGCTTCGATGGCTGCGACGGGCTCGGCGCGATCTATCCAGCGATGCAGTACGCAGTCATGGCGCTGGACGTGCTGGGATACGGGGCGGAACATCCGCTGCGCGTTGAGGCAGAGAAGCAGTTCAATCATCTGATGGTGGACGACGAGGAGCGCGGGTTCTTCATGCAGCCCTGCTTCTCAGTCGTATGGGATACCGCGATTGCCGCTTTTGCCTTGGGCGAAATGGAGAAACCTCCGGTTAACGCCTTGCGGCGCGCCGCCGATTGGCTGATCTCGAAAGAGGTCAGGAGAAAAGGCGATTGGTCTGTCAAGCGACCCAATGCGGAGCCTTCCGGCTGGTCATTCGAGTTCAACAACGAGTTTTATCCCGATGTGGATGACACCGCGATGGTGCTGCTGGCGCTTGAAAGAGCACGCGGCTCTGACGAGACGAAGCAGCGCGCGTGCGAAAATCGCGCCGTGGATTGGCTGGTCGCGATGCAAGGAAAAGAGGGAGGCTGGGCGGCTTTCGACGCCGATAACAACTGGAAATTGCTGAGCCACGTTCCGTTCGCGGATCATAACGCGATGCTCGATCCGGGCTGTCCGGATATCACGGGGCGAGTTCTTGAAGCTCTGGTTCGCTGCGGGTTAGAGACCAGTCATGGGGCAGTGCGGCGCGGCGTTGATTTCCTACTGCGCGCTCAAGAGCCGGATGGAAGCTGGTATGGGCGCTGGGGCGTGAACTATATTTACGGGACGTTTCTCGCATTGCGCGGCCTGCGCACTGCAGGCGTGAGTGAAAACGAGCCGAGCGTACAGCGGGGTTTGGAATTTATCCGCGCCTATCAGAATCGCGACGGCGGATGGGGAGAGAGCTGCGCCAGTTACGATGAGAACCGCTTCATACCGAATCCGAGCACGCCATCGCAGACCGCGTGGGCGATTCTCGCGCTGCTGGCGGGCGGAGACATTCGAAGCGAAAGCCTGTACAACGGGATTGATTATCTGGTTCGGTCGCAACGCTCCGACGGGACGTGGGAGGAAGACTACTGCACGGGCACGGGCTTCCCGAGTGTCTTCTACCTGGCCTATACCGATTACCGGAATATGTTCCCGCTGCTTGCACTTTCGGCGTATGTGAAGGTCACGGCGCGCCAGGATGACGGCGCACGGCGCTTGACGGCTGTGAACGGACTGGCGAAATCCGCTGCGGCGTGTTCCTGATTTCAGTTCTGCGAAGGCGGCAAGTTTCCGGGCTTCTCGAGGTTGTCCAGACGGCGCTCGTGATTCAGAACGGCCATACCTATGGTTTTGACGAGTCCTGTCAGTTCAGTCATGTTCCCAGTCAGTTCGGAGAGTTTGCCCGTCAGCTCAGCAATAGCCTTCTCGTTTTCTTTTTGCATCCCGGCGAGCATCCCGGCGATTATCTCAAGGCTTTGAGCGAGAGCTTCATGCCGTTCGGTGAGCCGATCCAATCGCTCGTCAATCGTCATAGCGCCTGACCCCATTATGGCTGAACTCGCTTTAGTCACGGGCGCGAGCGGTTTTCTCGGCTGGCACGTCGCGCGCGTGCTGACCGAGCGCGGCTATCGAGTGCGAGCGCTTTGCCGGCCGGCAAGTGAGATTCGCGAGCTGGATGTGGAGCGCGTGAATGGCGACTTGCGCGACCCGGAGTCGCTCGGTCGCGCAATCGCCGGCTGTACGTTGCTCTTCCATGTCGCGGCTGATTATCGGCTCTGGTCCCGGAATCCGCAAGAGCTGTATCAGTCGAATGTCGACGGAACGCGCAATGTATTTGAAGCGGCCGAGCGTGCGGGCGTGGGTCGAATCGTATACACAAGCACGGTCGGCTGTATCGGGATGCCGGGCGACGAGGAGACGCCAGTCTCGATCGCGGACATGACAGGCCACTACAAGCGCTCGAAATGGCTGGCCGAGCAGGTTGCTCTGGAGAAGGCCCGAGCCGGCTTGCCAGTCATCATCGTCAATCCGACTGCGCCTATCGGCGATCATGATTGGAAGCCAACGCCGACCGGGAAAATCATTGTCGATTTCCTGCGCGATAAGATGCCGGCGTTCGTTGATACCGGTTTGAACCTGATCGATGTTCGCGATGTAGCAATCGGGCATCTGCAGGCTGCCGAACATGGGCGAGCGGGCGAGCGTTATATCCTCGGGTGCGAGAATCTGACGCTGGAGCAGATCCTGGGTCGCCTGGCACGGGTAACCGGAAAGCCAGCTCCCAAAATGAAGGTTGCGTATGCGGTCGCGTATGGCGCGGGCGTGATTTCGACGGCGTGGGCCAACCTATCGGGCACTCCGCCTGCCGTGCCACTGGAAGGCGTTAGAATGGCGCGCAAGAAGATGTTTGTGAGTCATGCGAAGGCCGAGCGCGAACTGGGATTTTCGCCGGGTCCCGTCGATGAAGCGCTTCAGCGGGCTGTCAGTTGGTTCCAGAGATGGCCATCCTCTATGTAGCCGCCGAAGCCGCCGAGCTAAAACCTTTTGCGGCTCTTCTGACCGGGTTAAGAAAGTTAAGCTGGCCCATTGACTACGCTTTCGAAGGGATTTGGGAAGGCCGCCGGGTCATGCTCGCCGCAAACGGAGCCGGCCCGCGGCTGGCCGCGCACGCCGCGGAAGTCGCAATCCGAGCGGTGACGGCGGCGGAACTGTCGTCTTCAAAGCTCGAAGCGATTGTCAGCACGGGTTATTGCGGCGCGCTCGATCCGGATCTTCAAGAGTGCGAGATCGTGGTTGGCACGAAAGTTCTTGACCTTTCGAACCAAGAGGAGTTTGAATGCGTGACAATTACTGCCAAAAGCGCGTGTAAATACGGTGTGATTGGATCGCAAGACCGTATCGCTAATGACAGTGCGGAAAAGTCGCAGCTGAAGGCCAGCGGGGCGATTGCGGTGGATATGGAGTCGGCCGGGGTCGCGACTCGAGCAAAACGCGCCGGATTACCGTTTTCCTGCATCAAAGTTGTATCGGATCGCGCCGGGGAATCCTTCCGTTTCGACCTGAATAAAATGCGAACTATCGAAGGACGCATCGCACGTGGGAAAATTGGGATATACGCGGGAATGCATCCGAGCCTGATTCCCGAATTGTTTTTTTTGAGACGAAGGGCAAAGGATGCGGCGAGAGCCTTAGGGGATTTTCTTGTCAGTTGCCGAATCAATCCGGAGCCGGACAGTAATCGCGCCGAGCGAGCCGATACCTGACTCGATGAAGGCCGCGGTTTATCTGGGCGGCGGCCGGGTAGCAGTGGAATCGGTCAGAACACCCGAGATCGGCTCGGGCGAAATCCTCATTCGCGTCGAGAGCTGCGGTATCTGCCATACGGATCTAAAGAAGATCGCGCATGACCTTCTGCCGCCTCCTCGGATTTACGGCCACGAAACCGCCGGTATTGTCGCCGCCGTTGGGGAGCGGGTCACCAAGTACGCGCCTGGCGACCGTGTGATTGCTTTCCATCACATCCCTTGCGGCGAGTGCTTCTATTGCGACCGCCGCCTCTACGCGCAATGCGCGGTGTACAAGAACGTAGGCATCACAGCGGGGTATGAACCTGCGGGCGGCGGCTTTTCCCAATACGTACGGGCGATGGATTGGATTGTAGAGCGCGGGGTAGAGATTATTCCCGATGGCGTCTCTTTTGACAAGGCCTGCTGGGTTGAGCCTGTAAATACTTGTTTGAAGGCGGTGCAGCTTCTGGAACTTCAGCGCGGCGATATCGTAGCCATATTAGGGCAGGGACCCATCGGGCTGATTTTCACGATGCTGGTAACACGCACGGGCGCAACCGTGATGGCTACCGATACCATTCAATTCCGGCGAAGCATTTCAGAACGGTTGGGCGCTTCGGCGTTCGATCCGCGCGAGCAAGAATTCGGGCATGCCATTAAAACTCTAACGGACGCGCGGGGGGCGGACGCGGTGATTGTGGCGACTTGCGCGCCAAATATCGTTGAGCAAGCGTTGTCCACTTCTCGTCCCGGCGCAAGGATCTTGCTATTCGCGCAGACCTCCGATACAGAGCGTATCGAATTCTCCGGCGCGGACATCTGTGTAGGCGAGCGCGTGCTGCTGGGTTCCTATAGCGCGGATGTGGATTTGCAAGCTGAATCGGCGAGGCTGGTGTTCAGCGGCGAGCTCGCGCTCGAGCAGTTGATCTCAGACCGTATTTCTCTCGAAGAAATTGAGCGGGGCATCGCGATTGCGCAGCACCCGAGTGAGCAGTCCCTCAAAGTTGTCGTCCATCCGCAGGAGCAGAACTAATGCCCGCCTTAATGACATCGGAACCCCCGGCATCCCGGGTGTATACGGGCACGATGCGAGCCGCTGTACTTTACGGCAAGGAGGACGTGCGGCTTGAATCCGTGCCTGTACCGGCCATAGGAAAGGGAGAGCTGCTGGTGCGTGTCCGAGCCGCTCTTACTTGCGGAACGGATGTAAAAGTCTTTCGCCGCGGCTATCACGCGAAGATGATCAGGCCACCGGCGCTGTTTGGGCATGAGATGGCGGGTGACATTGTTGAGACGGGGGATGGTGTCACGAAATTCCGGCCCGGCGAGCGGATCGTAGCGGCCAATTCCGCTCCTTGCGACCGGTGTTTTTTCTGCCTGCGCAATCAGCAGAATCTTTGTGAGGATTTGCTCTTCAACAACGGAGCATATGCGGAGTTTATCCGGATTCCCGAACGCATCGCGCAGAAGAACACTTACGTAGTGCCAGAGCGCCTGGCGTACAAGGATGCAGCTCTGGCAGAGCCGCTTGCGTGCGTATTGCGCGGCTTGGACGAAACTCATATCCAGGCGGGAGCTACGCTCGCCGTGATGGGCCTGGGGCCGATCGGGCTTATGTTTGTACGGCTCGCCAAGTGGGCGTATGGAGCCCGTGTTGTGGTGATCGCGCGGCGGCGGGAACAGGTGGATCGGGCCATTCTGCTGGGAGCCGATGAAGGCATTGTCATGGGAGACCGCGCCGGTTTGATCGCTGAGGTAAAGGCGGCTACGGACGGCCGCGGCGCAGATGTAGTTGTCGAAGCGATCGGCAATCCCGACGTCTGGGAGCTTTCCACTCATCTGGTGCGCAAAGGCGGCATCATCAATTTTTTCGGCGGCTGTTCGAGCGGGACCAAGGTCGCCCTCGATACAGCGTTGTTACACTATTCTGAAATCACTTGCAAAGCGAGCTTTCACCACACGCCCAGGCACATCCGGCGGTCGCTCGATCTCATCGCGGAGGGCAAGGTGAACGCCAGCCATTTGGTGAGCGATGAGCAACCGCTCAGCCGGCTTCCGCAAGTGTTGTACGAGTTGGCGCACAAGCGCAACGGTCAGATCAAGACGGCTATCATTCCGTGACGGAGCGTCGAGGCCGGGCGCCGCTTACTGACGTGCGCGGTTCAGATGTGCGCGGAACGCCGACCGTCAGGGTTGCGCATCTTCAGCCTGTAGACTATCTGAGAAACGCGGCGGCCGAAACGACAACTTATTCGGAGAAGGAAGCGCGCGAATACACGCGTTGGCTTGCGACCCACCACTACGAAAATTTCCATGTGGCGAGTTTCCTGCTTCCCAAGGAATTGCACCAGGACTTCTATAACGTGTATGCGTACTGCCGCTGGGCGGACGATCTTGGCGACGAGATCGGCGACCCTCGGGAGAGCCGGCGCTTGCTGGCCTGGTGGCGCGGCGAGCTTCACGCGATGTACGGCGGGGAGGCTTCGCACCCCGTATTCGTCGCACTCAAAGCCACGGTTGCTCATCACGATATACCTATTGAGCCGTTCGACCGATTGATTTGCGCGTTCGAACAGGATCAGGACACCACGCGCTATCAAAGCTTCGATGAGGTGTTCGCTTATTGCGTGAACTCCGCGAATCCTGTGGGGCGCCTGGTCTTATATCTTTGCGGCTATCGCGATGGGGAGCGCCAACAGCTGTCGGATTACACTTGCACCGCTTTGCAGCTAGCTAATTTCTGGCAAGACGTAACGATTGATCTTCGGAAAGACCGCGTGTACCTGCCGCTCGAACTGTTCGCAAAGCACGGCTACACGGTCGAGGAGTTACTCGCTCTTGAATTCAACTCCGGTTTCGAGCTAGTAATGCGAGACGCCGTTTCAGTTGCCGACGAGCTTTTTCGAAAAGGCCTGCCGCTCATCGGGATGGTGGATCGCCGCCTCGCGCTCGATCTTGAATTGTTCAGCCGGGGAGGCATGAGAATACTCGATAAGATCAAAGCACAAGGGTACAACGTCCTGAAGCGCCGGCCGCACATCTCGAAGGTGGAACGGATGGGTATCCTTTTTCAATGCCTGCCGCGACTGCTCCCGTTCTAATCGCTCGATCGCTCGAGCAATCGTACCGCTACTGCGAAAAGATAGCGCGAAAGCGGGCCAAGAACTTTTACTATTCGTTCCTGCTGCTGGAGAAGCCCCAACGCGATGCGATGTGCGCCATTTATGCGTTCATGAGGCATTGCGACGATCTCAGCGACGATCCGGCGATCGCGAGCGCCGCCAGGTTGCAGCTATACGAAAACATCGCCCTTTGGCGTGTGAATCTGGATCGCGCGCTCCACGGCCATGTAGAAGGAAATCCGATCTGGCCCGCCTTTCACGACACGGTAGAACGTTACGCTATTCCCCACCGTTTCTTCCATGAAATGGTCGACGGTATCGCGTCCGACCTGGAGCCGCGCCGGGTCGAGACCTTTGAGGAATTGTATCGCTACTGTTACCAGGTAGCATCGGTTACCGGCCTGACGATTATTCACATTTTCGGCTTCCAATCGATGAAAGCGCTGCTGCTTGCGGAAAAATGCGGCCTGGCGTTCCAACTCACAAACATTCTGCGCGATGTGCGGGAGGATGCCGAACTGGGCCGCGTGTACTTGCCGCGGGAAGATCTTGATCGATTCGGCGTGCCGGCGGATCAACTGCGCTCAGGAAAAGAGGACGATCGTTTTCGCGAGCTCATGCGCTTTGAAGCCGATCGCGCCCGCGTCTTCTTCGAGGAATCCGCTCGACTCAACGAGCTGATCGCCCCGAAGAGCCGCCGCTCGCTTTGGGCGCTGCGAGAAATTTATCTGCGTCTGTTATCAAGAATCGAACGGGCAGATTATTCCGTGCTCTCGCGGCGCATCAACGTTCCGACTCACGCCAAGATCGCCTTACTGTTACGAGCATTCTTGAAACGCTGACGTGGTTTCGTCCGCGGTGTAGGCGGCTAGCCACTCAGAGCCGGGGCCCTCGATCTCCACTTCCGAGCAATGCGCCGGGACCATCCAGGCGTGGCCGGCGGCGAAAGATTGGCTCGCGATGGCGCCAGATCCTTTTACACAGATCAGGAAAACGTCACATGGCAAACCGCGTTCAATGCGGATGGGCTTGTTGGGCCGCAGGCGCTCCATACGGAAGTATTTGCACGCGAGCAATTGATCGCGCCAAGAAGCCAAAGCGACGGGCACGGGGGCAGAATCGCACTCCCCGAGATGCGACACGCTCACTGCGTCCTCGAGGTGGAGATCTCGAGGGCGTCCGTAATCGTAAAGGCGGTACGTGATGTCGGAATTCTGTTGAATTTCGCAGATCGTCAAGCCTGCTCCGATGGCATGAACGGTCCCGGCCGGCACGAAAATGACGTCTCCCGATCGAACTTTTCGCCAGGCCAGCAGTTCTGCGATTTCGCCCGATTGCGAAGCGCTCTTTAATCGCTCGGGTGTGAGAGTTTCGCGAAAACCTACGGCTAATTCGCCGGGCGGTTGGGAATCGAGCACGTACCACGCCTCGGTTTTTCCTAAACTGCGGTGACGGCGCTCGGCGTATTCATCACCGGGGTGCACCTGCACCGAGAGGCGCTGGGCGGTGAACAATAGTTTGATGAGCAAGGGGCACATATCGGGATTTTCTTCGCAGGTGAACCAGACTTCGCCGATGCGTTTCCCCTGGGGTGTTTCCGAAAAATAAGGCGCGAGGTTTTCGCGCCCCCAAAGACGCTCGCGAAAGAGCGGCGTAAGCCGGAGCGGCTTAGTCAATCGGTTTCTTCCCGGCCCAGGTACAGCTCGCTCACCAGAGTCTTGTGATTCTCCAGTACTTGAGATCGACGAATCTTCATGGTTGGAGTTAGTTCGCCGTGCTCAAT
>JBAUUG010000555.1:0-3735 GCA_049582585.1 Bryobacteraceae bacterium
GATTTGTCTCCATTGCCCTTTTCGATGTCGCCCAGAACCTGATCGTAGGTCCGGTTTTCTTTGATTACATAAATAACGTGCTGAATCGGCGAAGCGTGCCCTTCCGTCTTCGCGAAAAATGCCTCCCGCGCATCCTCGATCGGGCCATAAATCATCTCATCGCGATAAGGAGAATTCTCGATGACCGTTTTCGTCAGATCCGCTAATTGCTCTTCGGCGGGCGCCGGCAGAAAGGCGGCTGTGCCGGTCTGGATATGGCCAACGTACCCCGGCGCGACAACCGGGCCGCCTTCGTACAGCGGTTGGGCCGGTTTCGTTGGATTCGGACCATCCGGATTGGCTCGGCTACCCAGGCCCTTGCCATTCAAAATGACCATCTGATCGTCATCCAAGAGGCGAACCGCTGTCGGGTACCAGCCCGTCGGAATAAATCCGAGCACTCTGCTGCGCGCGCCCGATGTATCCACCACCGCGACAGCATTCGCATCCGAGCACGCCACGTATAGATGAGCCCCTGATTTGTCCACAGCTAATGCGGAAGGCGTCATCCCGAGCGGATGCATCGGCGTCATGGAAACGTTGATGGATTCGAGCATATTCAACTGACCGTCTTGCGTGACGCCGAACGAGTAAACGTTGTTCGTGTTAGAGGCTGCGACAAACAGCCGCCCCGCGTAGCTCGGTCCGTTTTCTTCCGCCGGAGCGGGCTTGTTGACCCACGCCATGTCTGTTGGATGCGAGCCTACGCGCGTCTTGGCGAGTTCTGTTCCGCTGTTCGCATCGTACTGAGACACCGTGCCGTCGGCCCAGCTGCTCACCACCAGCTCCCGGCCGCCCGGCGCAACCAGTATTCGATACGGACGCCGCGCGCATTTCCAGCGATCGATCAGCCGGCCGGATTGAAGGTTGATAACCGCGATACTGTCGTTATAAAGGTCCGCGGCGTAAAGCAGATGAGCATCCGGCGATAGTGCGACGTCGCCGATAAACGAGATTCCCTTCTTGCTCAAATCGGGTACTGCCGCAAACTCGCGCGTGCGCGTCAACGCGCCGTTCTCCGGATTCAGCGACAGCTCATAAACGGTTGCACTGCTCCCTCCGCCTACGTAAATCAGATCCTTTGGCGCCATGGTTAGCCCAAGCCAGCAGTCCGGGAGGGGAGTCCGTCCCAATTCGTGTTTCCCCGCAACGTCGATCACGCTGATCGACGGGGGATTATATCCCGCGTTCATCACCAGCAGGTACTTGCCGTTCTCTGAAACTGCGCTGCTCATCGGGAACGTGTCTACCGGAACCTGCTGGCCGGCAGGCCGGATGGTCCAACCGCTATTCAAGAGAAAACCGCCGTTCGCCAGTGGGCCCACTTGCTCCCGCGGGGCTTTCTGCGGCCCGGCACCCTGCATCAAAAGAAGTCCAGCGGTCGAAGAAAAAAAGAGGAAAAGAAATCTCATTCAGTGAACCTATGTGCAATCGGGAAGCGGCGTCCAACGCCAAAAGCTTTGGCCGTGATTCGCAAGCCTGGAGCAGCCTGCTGCCTTTTGTATTCGTTGCGATCTACTTTTCGCACGATGTCGCGAACCAGATCTTGCGGCACGTTTATCGCGGCTGCAATTTCCTGGACGGATTGGTAGCGCTCAATGTAAGCGGCTAAAATCGCATCCAGCACGTCGTATTCGGGAAGGCTGTCGGTATCTTTCTGGTCGGGACGCAGCTCGGCCGATGGCGGTTTCGTCAGCGTGCTTTCAGGGATTGGCGTGGGCAGCCCTTTCCCCTCATACCGCGCGTTCGCAACTCGCGCCAACCTGTACACCATCGTCTTCGGCACGTCGCTGATCACGGCAAGCCCGCCGCACATATCCCCATACAGCGTGCAGTAGCCCACCGCGATCTCGCTCTTATTGCCTGTCGTAAGGACCAACGAGCCGAACTTATTCGAGAGCGACATGAGCATCATGCCACGCAGCCGGGCCTGAAGATTCTCTTCAGTAGTATCGGGATTATAGCCGGCGAAAAGCGGGCTCAGCGTGTCGATCATAGCGTCGTAGCCGCATTTGATCGGAATCACCTCAAAGCGAATCCCCAGATGTTGCGCGAGCGATCTCGCATCCTTAAGGCTGTGTTCTGAAGAGTAAGGCCCGGGCATGCCGATGCCGGTCACGTTCTCTTTGCCCACTGCTTCCACTGCGAGCGCCGCGACCAGAGCAGAATCGATTCCCCCGCTCAGCCCGACCAGGACGCTGCGAAATCCGCATTTCCGAATATAGTCTCGCGTGCCCAGAACCAGCGCCTCAAAAACCGCTTCATCCCCCGTGAGGTTGTTCGAATGATCGTCGCCTTCACCTGTAACAGAATCGAAAACCACCAGATCTTCCGCGAACGATTTTGCCTTGGCGCCCACTTGCCCCGTCGCCGTCATAGCAAAGCTCGATCCATCGAATACTAACTGATCATTGCCGCCCACCATGTGCGCATAGACGATCGGCAGCCCGAAGCGCTGCGCGGTAGCGTGAAAAATGGCCTGCCTCAGCTTTCGTTTTCCAATGTTCCATGGCGAAGCATTGATGGAGATAATAAGCTCCGCCCCTTTTTGTACTAATTCTTCGATGGGATCGCGCGAATAACGCCGGCGCTCCCAAAATTGCTTGTCATTCCAAGCATCTTCGCAGATCGCGAGCGCAACGCGCGAGCCGCGAATGGTGCAGACGCTTTGAGTCCCCGCAGGTTCGAAATAGCGCGCTTCGTCGAACACGTCGTAAGTAGGCAGCAACATCTTGCACTGCCTGAAAATAATGCGGCCGTTCTCAATCACTGCCGCCGCGTTTTGCGCGCCAATTGCGGACCCCTCAGGCGATCGCGCTACATAGCCCACGATCAGCGTCACGCTGAAATTCGCCGATTCGTCGACGATGCTCTCCAATGCACGCGCAGTGCGGTCCAAAAAGGAATGCTTCTCAACCAGATCGCGTGGCGGATAACCCGTCAGCGCGAGCTCAGGAAAGGCAACGACTTCGGCGCAGGCCCGCTCTCCTTGCCGCGCGAAATCCAAAATCTTCGCCGCGTTCCCCTCCAAATCTCCAACCGTGTTGTTGATCTGGGCGAGAGCAATGCGCATCCGCCCCCATTGTATCGGCGCTCGCCGAATCTGCAGACTCGTCAGACGGGGCCGATCCCGGCAAATGTCAGCAACGGGCCTTATGCGGCAGTTGACGCGCGGCGGCTCCGGCGCCAGGGCAAGCTCAACAGTGCGCGCCCCGAAAGGATGATGGAGAACGTCGCGGTGATACCCAACGCGAGGAGTATCCACACGAAAAAAAAAGCTTCGCTTGAGTTGCCGATCTCGCCACCTATAACACCCCGCGTTCCTTTCATGTGGATGACCGGGATGAGCAGCCCGAGGACCGACCCGAAGAAGATGATGATGTATCCCGCTCGCCGTCCCGCGAGCAGCAGCGTTCCGCACAGCAAGACTACTAAGATGAACACTGCAAACAGATTTGAGAGACCCGCCGGGGCCATCTTGAACACGATGTCGCCGGCCAGGTGAAACGTAATCAAAAGAATGGTGAGCAGCGACGCTGTGGTCAACATAGCGGTCTGTTTCATGTGAGATTCGCCTTCCTGCGCCTCATGTACGCGCACCGAGGTCCGACGGTTCATTTTTCAGGATTCTTCCCGTGAGGGTTGCGGTCCCATGTTCATTTGCGGTTGGCCACAGCGGGGACAGAACGCGGTATC
>JBAUUG010000556.1:0-4195 GCA_049582585.1 Bryobacteraceae bacterium
ACGAACACTCACGCGCAAGCCTATCCTGCCGCAAGACTGCGCGAATGCAATCGTCTGGCTGGCGAGCGACGCGAGTGCTAAAACCAGCGGCCACATCATCCCGGTGGATGGCGGCCTGCCCGAAGCATTCTTGCGGTGAGAGGAGTTATGGAGCGCGTCTGTTTTGTACTGCAGGTCCGGCCGGAGCGGCTGGAAGAATACAAGAAGCGCCATCGCGCCGTGTGGCCGGAGATGCAACAGGCGCTACGAGAAACCGGCTGGAAGAATTATTCACTGTTCCTGCGGCCCGACGGCCTGCTGGTCGGCTACCTGGAGGCTGAAGATTTTGAGCGCGCCAGAGAAGAGATGGCCAAACGCGAAGTGAATGAGCGCTGGCAGCGCGAGATGTCGTCATTTTTTATTCAGCCCTCCGGTGATTTGCCCGACCGCGCGCTGTTGCGGCTGGAAGAGGTCTTCCATCTCGGCACGGAGGCACCGTGATTCCTAATCCTGCGCTCGGTGTATTCTTCCACTGGCTGGGCGGGCTCGCCTCGGGAAGTTTCTACGTCCCCTATCGAGCTGTGAAACGCTGGTCCTGGGAGACCTATTGGCTGGTCGGCGGCTTTTTCAGTTGGATTATCGCGCCCTGGATTCTCGCTCTCCTGCTGACCAAGGACTTGTTTTCTGTACTCGCGGCAACATCCGGAAAGACCCTGTTCTGGTGCTATTTTTTCGGGTTGCTCTGGGGTATCGGCGGACTCACCTTCGGCCTCACCATGCGTTATTTGGGATTGTCGCTGGGCATGGCGATTGTGCTGGGTCTCTGCGCGGTTTTCGGCACGCTAATGCCTCCCATCTTCAATGGTGACTTCGTTACCCATGTCCTCGAAACCACATCGGGCCGCGTGATCCTGTTGGGAATCGCCGTTTGCATTTCAGGCATTGCAGTCGTCGGCATGGCGGGCATTTACAAAGAGCGGGAAATGTCTCCGGAGGCGCAGAAGCAAACCATCCAGGAGTTCGATTTCAAGAAAGGCTTGCTGGTCGCGACTCTGTCGGGAGTGATGAGCGCGTGCTTCGCCTACGGGCTCGCCGCAGGTGATCCCATCAAGAGTCTTACCGTGCATAGAGGAACGCCCGGATTATGGCAGGGATTGCCGGTGCTGGTCGTGATCCTGCTGGGAGGATTCACTACGAACTTCATTTGGACGGTGCTGCTCAACATTCGCAATAGAACCGGTCACGAATATCTAAGTCCTGAACTTCGGGTCGGTGCATCCGATTCTTCCCGCCCTCAGCCGATCGAAGAGACCGCGCTGACAGGTCCAACCACCAGCGTTCTCACTCGCGCGCCCGCTACGCTCATTCGGGAAAGCGTGCGAGTTCCACTCATGGCGAATTATCTGCTGTGCGCTCTCGCCGGGGTCACTTGGTACATGCAGTTCTTCTTCTACACCATGGGCGAGACGCAGATGGGAAAGTTCAAGTTTTCGAGTTGGAGTCTCCACATGGCCAGCATCATCATTTTCAGCAGTCTTTGGGGCATCGGTCTGAAAGAATGGAAGGGCGCAGGTCGTCCGGCCATCCGCCTGCTGGTCGTGGGTCTTGCGGTGCTCATCGGATCCACCGTCATTATTGGTTATGGCAATTATCTGGGAAGTGCCGTATGGCGTTAAGCAATCGCGATGAACGCCGCATCACCTGGTTATCGCATGTGGCGCAAGACCTGCGATACGCAATCCGCGCGTTCTGGCACGCGCCTGGATTTACCGGACTGATCGTCTTCATGCTGGCTCTGGGCATGGGTGCGAACCTGGCCACATTTAGCGTCACCAATGCAATTTTGCTCCGCATGCTTCCGGTCAGAGATCCTGCTTCGTTGTTCCGAACCGTCAGGGCCAGTGCGAATGCTAACGATTCCGGTGGGGACGGCGGTTCCTACATCCTATATGGGGAAATGCAGAGGCGCGCAAGGCGGTTTGCTGAGTTGATGGCCTACCAAGCCGCAGATCCGGCTGTAATCTCGATTGGCCCCGCTGAACCAGAACGGCTCATCCAGCAAACTGTATCCGGCAATTATTTTCAGGTACTCGGCGTCCATCCCGTCGCCGGACGAATGATTTCGCCGGGCGACGATAGTGAGCCAGGGAAGCATGCCGTTGCTGTTATCAGCTATCGGCTATGGAAGAGCAGGTTCGATAAGAGCGAGCGGGCGATTGGAAGCAAGCTTCAGTTTGATAATCATGTATTCGACATCATTGGCGTCGCGCCTGCCGCATTCTTTGGCGTGGAAGTGGGAAAGATGGTCGATGTTTGGACGCCCATCTCGATGGCTCCCGCCGAAAATCTCAGACACGACGGTATGTTTTGGCTTCGGTTCATGGGCCGATTAAAACCTGGTGTCACCATTGCCCAGGCTGCTGCTCCCATGCAGGCCGTCATGAACGAAGCCATGCTGGAGGATGTCCGGAAAGTTGCTCCCCCTGACACGCCTAAGCAGATAATCGATCGGTTTCTGGCGGGAATGCGGATCAAAGGAGTGCCGGCGGGTGGCGGAATTTCGTACCTGCGGCGGCAGTATCAGCAGCCGCTTCAGATCATGATGTTCATTGTCGGGCTGGTACTGCTGATCGCGTGCTCAAATGTCGCAAATCTGTTAATAGCCAAAGGAAGCGCAAGGCGGCAAGAGATAGCGATTCGTCTTTCCCTCGGCGCTGGAAGAGGCCGTATCCTGCAGCAGATCATTACAGAGAGCCTTCTGCTTGCCCTGTTATCCGCTGGCGTGGGTGTGTTGTTTGCACAGTGGGGGACACCGATTTTAGTCCGGCTGCTTACTCCGTCCAGTGATCCGGCAAAGCTGGCCACGGGAATCGACCCGCGATTGCTGGCATTCACATCACTTCTATCTCTTCTGACGGTTCTCATTTGTGGTTTACTTCCAGCGCTTCGCCTGGCTGGCACGGACATGCATACGGCTATTAAGACCGGCACGCGATTCACGGGAGCCGGAAGCGGACGGGTAAGGAAGGTTCTTGTGGCTTCGCAAGTCGCTTTATCCCTGGTGCTGGTGGTCGGAGCGGTCTTGTTTACTCGTACGCTTTTGAATCTTATGTCGTCGTACTTGGGATTCAAACCGAGCAGCGTCCTTGTGACCCGAATCGCTTTTCGACGGCCGGGGGATGAAAAAAACTTCTTACCCGCTTGGAACGAGTTGCTCCGGCGCGTGCGGACGCTTCCCGGCGTCGAGCAAGCGAGCCTTTCCACCGCCGGCTTGTTTACCGGCGAGCCGCCGGTGGCAGGAATTCGCACAACGGCTGCCAAGGCTCTTCCACTCGATCCAACTACCGGGGAACTATCCGTCTCGACCGGCTATTTCCAAACATTGGGGATCAGATTGGTGAGCGGCCGGGATTTCGAATCCCGCGACAACGATTCCGGCACCCCAATGTGCGCCATCGTCAACCAGGCATTTGTCCGCAAATTCTTTGGCAATGAGAATCCGCTGGGGCGGCAACTGACTAAATTGGCGAATGCTCCGGTTTGGACGGAGATTGTCGGAATAGTGAAAGACGCCAAGTACAACCGTCTGCGCGAAAACCCGCCGCCGATGATCTATGTCCCCTACGGCCGAATCAAAGATTGGATTCCTCCCCAAGGTCGAGGGCTATTGATGTTCCTGCAGGTAAGAGGACATCAGAGTGCAGCTTCACTCGCTGCAGATCTCCGCCGCGAGATAGGCCAACAGTTCACAATCGGCGAGATCTCCACGCAACAACAACTGATTGAGGACACTCTGGTTCGTGAGCGGCTGCTCGCGAGTGTGGGGAGCGTTTTCGGCGGACTGGCACTCTTATTGGCGGCCCTCGGTTTGTACGGAATCATGAACTATGCAGTTGTACAGAGAAGGCAAGAGCTTGGGATTCGGATGGCGCTGGGAGCTGCGCCCAAAGCCATCCTGGGCCTCATGCTTCGAGACTCAGCCGGGGTCGTGGGCGTAGGCACGATTGTGGGGATTCTGGCGGCGGCCTTCACTACTCATTTGGCAAGAGCGCTGCTTTTCGGATTAGCGCCCAATGATCCGACGACTTTGATTGCCGCCTCCCTTGTCTTATTTGCTGCTTCGATAGCGGCGGCGTTGATTCCGGCGTACAGGGCCGCGGAAACGGACCCTATGATCGCGCTGCATCACGAGTAAGTGGAATACGTGGATTACACG
>JBAUUG010000557.1:0-14563 GCA_049582585.1 Bryobacteraceae bacterium
ACAGCTACTTGCTACTGATCTTAACGAGGTGATTGAAAGCGCAATGGCAGTGTTCGCGGACAGGCTTCAAGATATTTCGGTCTCGCTCGCATTGAGCCCTAAAATTCCCCTGGTCATGGCTGATCCCGAACAGATGAAACGAGTCATCGTCAATTTGATGGATAACGCGGCTGAGGCGATGAGTGACGCGCCTGTTCGCAAGCTCCTCATCGCCACAGCGCAGCCCCTTACGGATACAGTCGAGTTGTCCATCACGGATACCGGCGCCGGCATTTCCGCGGCTGATAAAGAGAAACTCTTTCTGCCCTACTTCTCAACTAAAGAACGGGGCACCGGACTGGGGCTTGCAATCGTTAGCCACATTGTCACGGAGCATCATGGGCGCGTGCGAGTTGAAGACAACTACCCGACCGGGGCGCGCTTTGTGGTGGAGCTGAACGCGTTGCCGCAGGGCGATTTGACTCCGTCAGCACAATCGGCCGACCAGCAGGCCGCTACGCTGAACGTGTAGTACCTTCCATCAATGGCTGTGCGCGGACCGAAAGTGCTTGTTGTCGATGACGAGGCGAGTATCCGCCAATCGCTTCGCGGAGTTTTGACAGATGAGAACTATCAATGCAGCGTTGTAGAGGATGGCGAAGCCTGTCTCGTGGAACTTGGCCGTGAATCGTACGAGGTAGTGTTGCTGGATATTTGGATGTCCGGGATGGACGGTCTTTCAGCACTTGCCCGGATACAGGAGTTGCCTCCCGGGTCGAGACCCGCGGTAATCATGATCTCCGGACACGGCAACATAGAGACCGCCGTTAAGGCAACCAAGCTGGGAGCGTTCGACTTTATCGAGAAGCCGCTGACGATTGAGAAAGTCAGCGTAGTTGTAAAGAACGCGATCCAGCAGAGACGGATGGACCTGGAGCTGCAAAGGCTTCGCGAGGATACGGCGGCGCCCGAAATTATCGGTAACAGCGTGCCCATGAAGGCGCTGAGGCAGCAACTCAAGCTGATGGCCGGTACCAACGGGCGGGTACTCATTTACGGCGAGAGCGGAACGGGTAAGGAGCTCGTTGCGCGAGCGATCCACAAATTGAGTGCACGCGCGAACGGCCCGTTTGTCGAGGTAAATTGCGCCGCGTTGCCTGAAGACTTAATCGAGAGCGAGTTGTTCGGCCATCGCAGGACTAATCTAGACGGCACTGCGGACCACAAAATCGGAAAGATGCAGAAGGCCCATGGAGGGACCTTTTTCCTCGACGAAGTGGGCGACATGAGTCTCAAGACTCAGGCGAAAGTTCTTCGCGCTCTGGATGAACATCGGTTCGAACCTGTAGGAGCGCCGCAATCGATCCAGGTGGACGTTCGTGTCGTCGCAGCGACAAACAAGAATTTAGAAAAAGAGATCGAGCGCGGCGATTTTCGCGAAGACCTTTTCTATCGCCTTAACGTGATTCCCTTCATCGTGCCACCGCTTCGCGAGCGTGCGGAAGATATTCCGGTGCTGGCGGCGCATTTTCTCCGGGAGTTTGCGTTGGCCTACGGGCGGAAGCCAAAAGAGCTGAGCGAAGATGCGCTTTCGGCTTTGATGAATTATCACTGGCCCGGGAATGTCCGCGAATTGCGCAACCTCATGGAACGCATAGTCATTCTGCATCCACAACAGCGGATCGAAGTACGCCATCTTGCTCTGGATGGGTCCCGCAAGAGCCAAAACAACAAGCCTGGGGACGGGTTCGGAAGTCTTCACGAGGTGAAGGAGGCAGCTGAACGGGAATATATTTTGCGCAAACTCGAGGAAACCGGCGGAAACGTGACGCGCGCGTCTGAATTATTGGGTCTCGAGCGGAGCAATTTGTATCGCAAGATGAAGACGCTCGGAATTGCGCCAAAAGAGTGAGCCGCAGCGGTGAATTACCTGATTACCGGAGCCAGTGGGTTTATCGGCACGAAGCTGGTGGACTTTCTATTAGCGCGGGAAGAAATGGTGAACTATCTGGCCCGCAAGCGCAGCCGGGCTTTGGACTCCCGCGCCGCCTTTCACTATTGGAATCCTGAGGAGCAGCTTGAATTAAAAACCGTTCCAAGATTGGACGCAGTCATCCATCTTGCAGGAGAGCCTATTGCTCAGCGTTGGACCACCGAAGTGAAACGGAGTATTTATGAGAGCCGCGTGAAAGGTACGCGCGAGCTGGTTTCCGCGATCGGCGAGTTGAAGTACAAACCATCAGTTCTCGTATCGGCATCTGCTATCGGGTATTACGGGGACCGAGGCGATGAAGTGCTCACGGAAACCAGCGCTCCCGGAGCCGGGTTTTTGCCCGAAGTGTGCGTGCATTGGGAAGAGGAGGCGCGTCGCGCAAATGAATTCGGTGTTCGTGCCGTGCCGATTCGCATTGCGACTGTGCTTGGACGCGGTGGAGGGGCGCTAGACAAAATGCTGACTCCGTTTCGGCTCGGGCTCGGAGGGAAGTTCGGCAACGGGCGGCAGTGGATGTCCTGGATCCACGTAGACGATTTAGTGCAGCTCCTGGTGTTCGCTTCCGAAACTGCATCGGCGACGAGTGCTTTGAACGGCAGCAGCCCTCACCCGGTGACCAACGCGGAGTTCACGACGGCACTGGCGCGAGCGCTCCATCGCCCGGCCATTCTCGCGATGCCAAGATTTGCGTTGAAGCTCGCAATGGGAGAAATGGCGGATGTTCTGTTCAGCAGTGCGAGGGTGATTCCCGAGGGCGTTGAGAGGGGCGGTTTTCGATTCAGATATCCCGAACTTGATAGGGCACTAGTGAACATTTTGGGCTAACCGTTAGGCGAATGGGCTGAAACAGAGCTCCGAACGCAGTGAGTGAGACTCGGGCTCATCATGCTATTCTGAAATTGATATGGCGATCCCGAATGTGAAGCGTTTTCGGCCATTTTGCCCGACTTGCAACGAGAGTTTTACTATCATGGCTGTTCTGCCCAAGGACACTGACGTAAACGCTTATTTGACTGACGCCGCCGCGCGGCACGACCACAAAGCTTACCAGGAAGCAAAACAGCAGCACTTCAAGGTTCGTGTCGGTCAGCAGAAGCAGAAGAAAGCGAAGTAAGCGCCCTCGACGCGGCGAGCGAAACGTCCGGGTCAATGTCTTTCGCGAGAGTGTTCAGCACCGGGATTGCGTCAGCATTTCGGCTGCCTGAAAACACTGCGCACAGTTCGATTTTCTGATCCTTGGTGGCCTGGGCGGCCAGCGGGAACAAAGCTTGCAGCACGTCTTCACGCCTGGCAAGCTCAGACAAGTACGCTGACGCTGCACCGGAGTGATTCTTCGCGTCCAGGTTTTCGAACAAATATTGAAGCGGGCTGAAGTCGGATGTGTCGACCTTCCCCTCGTCAACGAGCGCGAAAGCTGCTGCAAGATGGACCTTCCAATCGGCATCTTTTTCGTTAAATGCCTCATCCATGGCTGGAGTATCCTCGGGCTCTCGAATTCGGCCTAGCCCCTCGAGCGCGGCGGTGCGCAAATCGGCATCGCTATCTTTCGAATATTGCTGAAAGATGGGACGGTCGCCTGGAATGCCGAGCATCGCCAAGGCCTCCAGCGCAGCACGGCGAATCTTGATGTTCCGCGCGTTTGCTAAAGCAGACCGAATATCGGGAGCGGAGCTCAAACTGCGTAACACGCCGAGCGTCTCTAAGTCAGTAGCCTGAATGCGATCGTCCAAATCGTGCGCCAGAAGAGTAGCGCCCGGCCCCGCCGAGGGATCGTCTATCTTCTGCAGTGCAACCAAGCTTTCAAAGATCAACTGATTATCTTTTGATCTGAGCGCTTCCACCAGAGCCGGCACGGCAGGCTGGTCGCGCAGAATTCCAGCCGCGCGGGCCGCGTTTGCCCGAGCATCGAGGCTGGCGCCTCCCCGTACTTCGTCGGCCAGCGCTTGAGCGACATCCGAGCGAATCGTCACGCCGGGGTCAATGGTCTGATCGTTGCGCGAAGCGAAAAAGGTCTTCACCTGGCGCACGCCGCGCGTCAATGAGCCCGTCAGCCCTCCTTTGGCAACATATCCAGGCAGATAGAAATTCGTGACGCCATCAGTAGCGCGAATCTGAACCTCCGGGTCGTTGTCATGCGTCGCCCTGACAAGCGGATCCAGGCTGCTCGAAGTATCTATCTTTACGATTGCCTTGACGGCTTCCACCCGAATGTCGCGGTTCGAGTCGCTTAGATATTGAGCCAACGCCGGAATCGCTTGCGCATCTTTTTTCCCGAGCTCACGAATGCGCTGGACCCGCTGGTTGGAGTTGTACTTATCTTCGTTCTGTGCCCCAAGGAGAAGACAAAAGCCTAGAGAGCAAGAGAAAAGCCGAATGGATTTGAAGAACATAGCGCTTGGATTACTGGACAATGTCGATAGTAGTCTTATGCGGAATTAGTCCGGCCTCATAGCCCAAGTCGAGTAGTTTCTGCGCGGCCCGCGGCACCATATCTCCGCCATCGATGGTGTAGTGATTTACGTACATCCCGACAAACTGCTCAGCCAATACCGGATCCAAATCGCGTGCAAATTGCATCGCGTAATCGAGTGCCTCTTGGCGGTGATCGAGCGAATACTGAATGCTTTCCCGCATAAGCCTGGAACACTCAGCTTGTATCTCCGGCGGCAGATTCCTGCGTAATGCGTTGGCGCCTAAAGGGAGCGGTAACTGATATTTCGATTTGAACCACTTACCTAGGTCCACGACGTTGTGAAGTCCGCCGTGGCCGTAGGTGAGTTGGCCCTCATGAATCACGAGTCCCGCATCCACCTGGTGCTTCTTCACCGCGTCTAGGATTTTGTCGAACGGAACCACAACCGGCTCAAAATCGGGCTGGAAAAGTCTCAGCGCGAGAAAGGCCGTGGTCATCGTTCCGGGAATCGCTATTTTCTTCCCCTTCAATTCTTCAATGTCCAATCGCCGCGAAGCCACTACTATGGGTCCGTACCCGTCACCGACGCTGGAGCCGCTGACCATCAAGACGTATTTATCGGCGACGTAGGGATAGGCGTGGTAGGAGATTGCAGTCAGTTCGTAAATTCCTTCCGTGGCCTTCCGATTCAGCGACTCGATATCTTCCAGAACGTGGCGGAAAGAAACTCGGCGCGAGCGCACCTTCTTGGTTGCTAAACCGTAAAACATGAAGGCGTCATCGGAATCCGGACTGTGAGCACAGACGATTTCCAGCAGCTTGGAAGAACTCATTGGAGGCGTCCCGCTGAATCGGGAAACCTCAGTGTAACAGCCGTGTGCGGAGGCGGACCGGGTTTGTTAAAGCGTCCCGGGAGAATCGCGCAAAGCTAAGAGCTGGGGTTCCAAGGCATCCAAATCGTGCTCTAAAGCAGCGAGGGAAAAGCGGCACACCCGCTCATCTTTGCGATTAGCAGAACTCTCTAGATCTTGCGCGTGAGATCGGGCCAAAGCGGCATGCAGACTGCTGAGTGAACCCTTGATACTATGCGCGGCGCGGCAAAGCCGGGGGTAATTCCCCGTCGCGAGGGCCGTACGCATTTCAGCCATCTCGTCCAGGCGCTCAATCAGGAAGAGATCAATTATTTCTATCGCTAATTCGCGGTCGTGGCACACCTGGGCCTGGAACTTATCGGGCTCGAAGATGGGCAGATCCACCTTCTCAGAGTCGGCGGTTTCGCACCGGTACGGATTGCCATACGACAAGCGCTCTATGGCTAGGCCTAAAGCAGCTGGTTCAAAGTGCTCCGGCAAATATTCGTCGATGACAGCTTGGCCGGATGCCTGTTGAGAGAATGCCAGCACCGGGGTTCTGGGTGCGCCACGTTGAGATCTGTCCAGACTTCGCAGCGTAGCGGTGAATTCGGCAAGACCTTTCGGCGTAACCGCTGACGCTAACAGAACCGCATCGAATTTTTGCACCAATAGAGCCTCTGAGCCCTCCTCCATTCCGTTCGCAACAAACACTTTGTGATTTGACTGGCTGAGCAAGGACGAGGTGCGTGCGGCGTGATCCGGATCTTCGTCTACCAGTAGAACCCGCAACGTATTCACGAGGATACTCCAAAATCAGGGATTCGGCACGCATTTTTGAGCAACTTGGACACCGGATTTCACACTCCATCTATGCATGTTGTATACTCTCGATTTAGTGGGGGTGTGTCTTCCCTAGTCTCACTGCGCGCACCGTCATCCCTAACAGTCACCGTCAACTGAAATTGCCCTTATCGGCCGTCCAGAGCTTTTCCGTTAGCGTCTTGAACGTCATTTTCCCCGACGATTGCAGGATTTGTGAGCAGCCGCTGAAGACTTTTTCCCGCATCCCGGTCTGCCGGACTTGCCTTTCCCTCCCTCTTCCCCTCGAAGCCGAATTTTTCTGTAGAGCTTGCCGGACGCCTTTCGTGGACGCTTACCCCCTGGATGAGCATGACCTCTGTACCGTCTGCCGGGAGAGTCTGGTGAATTTTGACACCGCTTACTCTTTCGGCAGTTATGAAGGCCCCCTCCAGCAATTAATTCACCTTTTAAAATACGGGAAAGTCGAAACACTCGCTAAGCCGCTGGCTCGCCTGCTGGTGCGGGCGCTTCCGCTGGAGGAGAGTTTCGATGCGGTGATAGCCATGCCGATGCATTGGCGGAAGCGGTGGGAGCGCGGTTTCAATCAAGCGGAACTGCTGGCCCGCCCGGTCGCGCGGCGCTATGGCCTGAAGCTTTCCACCAATCTCCGGCGGAAGCGGTACACAAAACCTCAGGCGGGGCTGACTGAAGCGGAAAGGCGCCAAAACCTGAAGGGCTCATTCCGGGTTAGGAAGGCCGCCCAGATTGCCGGCAAGCGCGTTCTGCTGATTGACGACGTTTTCACGACGGGCGCCACATTGAGGGCTGCCGCCGCCGAGCTGAAGACCGCGGGCGCGGCGCACATATCGGCGCTCACGTTGGCGCGAGTGGACCGTCGAAATGTGAATACGGATTTGAATTCCACCGGGCAGAAGGCGCGGAGGGCGCACGCTGCCGGGGCTGGGTAACGTCAGGGAAGTCACTCCGGAGCGTGTCTGATGCCAAGTTTGGATCGACTTCATAGACCTGTTCTCGTGCTGAACGCCAGCTACGAGCCAATCAATATCTGCGCGGCCCGTAGGGCCGTTGTACTCATCTTGAAAGGCGTTGCATCGGCGGAAGAAGTAGCTCCCGCGCAGATCCACTCCGCGAGGCGCGCTCTGCACGTTCCATCAGTAATCCGGCTTCTGGAGTACCGGAGGATTCCTCATCAAACGCGCGCACTCTCCCGCAAGAACATCTTGATGCGTGATCGGTATACGTGCCAATATTGCCACCGGACGCTGCCCTCGGGCGAGATGACGCTCGATCATGTCGTTCCAAGATCACGCGCCGGAGAAACTACCTGGGAAAACCTGGTCGCATGCTGCCATCCTTGCAATAACAAGAAAGGGAACCGCACCCCGGAAGAGGCCGGGATGAGGCTTTCGCGCCCGCCCCGCCCATTCAGTCTGCACACCAGCCGGCATTTGATGCGCCTGCTTGGGCGTAGTGACGATCAATGGCGTAAGTACCTTTTTTATTCCGATTAGGCACCGGGGGGTTGGGGCGTCGTCGCTCCGTTGCTCGGGCCGCCGTCCTTCGGTGGGGCCTTCTCTTTGGGCGCGATCGGACCGCCCTTAACGGGGCTTATAATCACATGAGCGTTGCGGCCTTCTAGCCGAGGCTGTCCCTCAATCGCGCCAATCCCGGCCAAATCTTCCGCGAATTTCAGAAGAAGCTTCTTACCCAGGTCCGTGTGGGCGATCTCGCGGCCGCGGAACTGCACAACCGCCTTCACGCGGTTGCCCTCCTTCAGAAACCGAATCGCATGATTCTTTTTGAAATCGTAGTCGTGATCATCCGTATTCGGGCGAAATTTCAGCTCCTTTACTTGGATCACGTGCTGCTTTTTCTTTGCGTCGTGCTGTTTCTTTTTTTGCTCGTACTGCCATTGACCGTAGTCCATCGCTTTCGCGACGGGAGGTTCGGCAGTCGGCGCAATCAGAATCAGATCGAGCCCGAGATCTTGCGCCTTGCGCACAGCGGCAGGCGTGGCCATGATCTCGACGGATCCGTCCGGAAAGACGGCACGCACCTCTCTGGCTCGGATTGCCTCGTTCACATTTTCTCGGATCTTAGGCCGGCGCGGCGGGAAATTCCGTGGTGGATACATGCCGGACTAACGGGCGGCGCGACTGCGCGGCTGGGGAACAGGAAGGAATAGATTCAAATGTTGTACCTCCTATCAGTTTACACGGAAAATGGAGCTGTCAAATGGGCAAAGTGGCCGCTAATAAAAAGACCAGCGGCGCATTCCAGTTGATTGCAACTTCGTTGCATGCGTACGCGCCCGTTTCGTCCACGTACATCCTGGCTGGAGGAAGATCCGGAGTCAGCAGCTTTTTCATGTAAGAGTCCTGCCGTCCCGGGTTCGGACCGCCCGCCAACAAGCCGGGCCAAGGTAGGTCGAGTCCATCAGCCGCGCTGGGACGATGATGAGGATGCCGCACGGCGTTTTCTCCTACTTGAGTAACCCACGAAAGAGAAAACGTGTTTCTGCCAAGCAGATAATGCAGATTGTCCATCGCCGTGTCAAAGTATCGGCGGTCTTGTTGGAAACGATAGGCAATCAGCAGTTGCATGGAGTAGTTTGCGGTGACGCCATTCGAGCCCCAAATGTAATCGCGATTGGTCAACGTGATGCGATATGGGTGATGGCCCGCGCGCGCCGCTATTTCATCCGCGGCATTCAGCGAGCGTTGACGAATTGCATTCACCGCCTCTTTGTCCTTGCCGTTCCCGAGGACGTATGTCCATAACGCGAGCGGCGCGAGCATCGACCAGGATTGCGGTTGCGCAGAGCGGATGGTGTCCAGATACTCACGATAAAACTTGAGGAAGTAAGACGAGTAGACCGGGTCGCCCACGGTCCGCGACAGTTCCGCCGCCGCCCACAATCGCTCATCCCCGCAGTTTCGGTCGCCATAGTCTCCGGTCGTAATGCCTGGCGGGTTCCTGAATGTCACGTTGGGATTCTGGTCCAGCCATTGCCACGCGTTTTCCGCGGCGCGAAGGCAGCGTTCCGCGTAAGCGCTATCAAATGGCCGATACACCCGAGCGGCGACGGCCACGACGGCCGCAAAATCGCCAGTCGCACAAGAACTCTTGTACGGCTTCTCTCCCGTTCCAACTACATAGCTGACCAGCTTATCCGCTTCGGGCATGATGAACGGACAAAAGCGCGTGCTGGTTTGCTTGTGCCACACGCCTCCGTCGCTATCCTGCATGGTCAACATCCAATCCAGATTCCAGCGGATTTCGGCCAACATGTCTGGTAGTCGGCCTCCCGATTCCGGCAACTGCAAACCGATGTTTCGCAGACGATCGCCGTATAATTCCCATGTCCAGAGCAAGGTGCCGGTCGTGATTCCGGAATTCACGACATAGCGCCCGTAATCGCCGGCATCGTGCCAACCGTGAGAAGAGACGCGCGGACCGTCCTTGCCGGAAGACGGATGATATGCGCCATCCAGGTGACAGGCGGCATGTTTGTAGTCCCGAAACTCGCGTCCGAGGTCCACCGCCGTGCCGCAACGCTGACCGTAGTACGAGCGCATGGCGAGGTAGTAAACGCGCCTGAAGACATCCCCCTCTATATTGAAATTCCAGCTTCTTCCGAGGCCGGGGATCTCCAGGTAGAACTTCCCCGTTGTCGAAAGCTTTGTGAAATCGGCTGTCTCGACGTAATCGCCGGAATCGGGATCGAATGTGGAGGGCTGCAGCTTCCCGCGAAAAACTATGGAATTGTCGATGGCGCGCCGGACCAGAAATGCCGTGTCCATTGAATTCGCTTCTGCCGGCCGGACCACCATCGCTAATTTCGGCCCACCGGGCAGATACCCAGCCTGATTGACCTTTATTGCGACGCTCGGGATGACGGCTCCGATGCAAAGATTAGCAAGGCAAAAGCTCACGAGAAGCGTCCACAGCCTCAGTGCTGGTGTTTCGAGTGAGCGCATTGCTTGGGGCTCCCGAAGTGTGACTTTCGACAGCTTAAAACGCTACATCCAGAGTACCGGGAGTGCTATACTTCCAGTGCAAGCGTTAGCCCGCTGAGTCATGGATATTCAACTCACCACCCGCATTTTCAAAGAAGGACGCACCTTCGTGGCTCACGCGCTGGAACTGGACGTCTCTTCGTGCGGCGGCAGCAAGGAAAAAGCGTTGAAGAACCTCAAAGAGGCCGTGCGGCTGTTTTTGGAAGAAGCGGAGCATATGGGTACCCTGGACCAGATTCTCGAAGAAGCGGGGTATAGCAAGGGCAACCGGAGATTTGCAAACCCGAAATTCATCAGTGTGCAGCGCGTAACTCTCCCGCTTCCGCTGACGCATGCAAAAGCTTAGCCCCGTCTCTTACAAGCAGCTTGTCAAGGTATTCGAAGCTGACGGTTTTAGGTGCGTCCGAACGGAAGGCGACCACATGGTGTTTACGAAGCGCGGCGTAATCAGGCCGGTCGTCATTCCCAAGTATGCCGCCGTGCCGGTATTCATCATCAAGAACAATCTTCGGACCGCGGGAATGTCCCGCGAGCGCTATTTCCAGCTACTCGAGCGATGAGCCGATTATCACGTCCCGACTGGCCGAGAGCCCGGCAAAGGATGATTCGTAAGCAGAAACTTTCCACCGCTCGTGGCGACTACGTTCAGGTCCGCCGGACCCACTACAGTTTCTATCCGCCGCACTCCAGCCTCGTCTGCAATGAAGTACCAGCGCTGCATCTCGGACCAAAGATTCTTGAATTGTGAGTCGTCGATAAACACGGGAGGCGCGTCCGGCGCGTAGGAACCATATACGAGATTGTGGAGTCGTCCGTTCAAGAGCAATGCGTTCCGATTGCTGTAGAAGAATACCGAAGAGAATTCGTAATAATGATGGTTGACGATCAGCTTGCCTTCGGGAGATCGCAAGAATGCATTTGCCAGCGGCCGCGAAGACATAAAGGGGTCGAAGACTACCAGAGCCAAGCGGGCGGCATGAAAGAACACGACTGTCATTAGGACAATCGCAAGCAGGGCGCGGCGGCTATTAGTTTGAAGCGTTCCCAAACAGCCGATTAGAAACGCGATTGCCGCGACGGCGAGCGGCAGCCGAAGGTAAGCAAACGAAGGCAGCGTGAGATCCTCGATATGGCCAAGCGAGAGCTTGTACGCATCGGGATGTGAAGAAAGCGCGCCGGCAATGTCTCCTGGCGCTGGAGTATTCCACACCAGAAAAAGTATTGAGATCGCCGCAAGGGCGGCGCAACCGGCAATTATGGAAAAGACGCGAGTGCCTCGCCGGATCACCGGACCTTCCATCGCGATTGCTGAACCCAAGAGCAGCGCGAGGGCCGGATAGCAAGGCATGGAATAATATTCCTGCGTTGTAGAGAACGTGAAGAACACCAGAACCACGCCTATCCAGCAAAGAGCGAGCAAACGGGTACGCCCCGCGCGATCAATAGGCTTGAACGATAGCTTCGCGACTGCGGGAAGGTAGACGCTCCAGGGAAAGAGCCAGACTAGATGAAGCAGCCAGAAGTAAAGACGCGGAACGGTATCGTAATCTCGCGGATATCGGAGGTTCAGGAAACGCAGTAACTGCTCGTTTATGAAATAGAACCATAGGAATCCGTGATATTCGCCCGGAGCGCTGTGCAACGTGAACGCGAAATAGGGCGGGTTCCGCAGTGTGGCGAGAACGTGCCAGGGCGCCGCAATGAGCAAGGCGATAAAGCATCCGGTAAAGGGGTGAAGGCGCTTCCACGTCCTGGCGGAGAAGGCTTGCCGGGTCAGCAGGAGATAAATCAGCCCCGCAGCCACCGGGAAAACGACTGCGATCAGGCTTTTCAGTAATAAGCCGGTTCCGAGGCTTGCAGCCAGAATAACTGCCCAGCGTCGTGGATACCGTTCCTCTTCATCGAGCGCGCGCAGGAATGCCCACATCGCAAGTGCGATAGTGAGCGTCAGCATCACGTCCGGAATCAGAATTCGAGTGAAGAGGAACAGGCCAACACACGTTGAGATGCAGAGGCCCGCGTATAAACCCGGGCGTTTACCGAAGGACCATACGCCGAAGGCGGCGGTGAGCCAGCCGAGCCCGATGGCGGAGAGAGCGATCGGTATCCGAGCAGCCCAATCGTGAACACCAAACAACTTGTATGAAATCGCCATCAACCAGTAAATTAAGGGCGATTTCTCCAGGTAAATTACACTATCCAGGCGCGCTGTAACCCAGTCGCCGGAACTTAGCATCGTTCGCGCGATCTGGGCTTGCACCGCATCCACATCGTCCATTAGAGAAGGAGGCGAAATGATACAGCCGAGATAGACAGCCGCGGCCACAAGCACGACTGCTAAATACAGATAAGTGGGTTTGACAGCCGGTTCCCGATGGGGCCGACTATCATGAGGAGTAACTGGAACGTTTTGCTCTTCAGTGGAAAAGTTTGTTCGCAAACTCAGCGCGACCTGCGACGGGAACATCCGCCAATTTCCACGATATCAAGCCAGAGAGCGGTTGGAATCTCAATGAAAATTAACGATCTGTTATATTTCGGGTGCAACGAAAGAGGTAGATGTTATTGACCGCAACCTATGTTGTTCTTGGGCTGGCCGCAATTCCGTTCATTTACTACTTTTTAGTTCTCTACAGTTCATGGCGCTTTTTTCGCGGCGCGCCGCCGAGTGAGACCGCGACAAAAGCCAATTTCACTCCACCCATCAGCATTTTGAAGGCGGTCCGAGGACTGGATGTTGAGGCCTACGAGAATTTCGCAAGCTTCTGCCGGCAAGACTATCCCGAGTACGAACTGCTGTTCTGCGTGGGCGAAACTGATGAGGAAGCTGTTGCAGTCATCGAAAAGCTGAAACAGGATTTTCCACAGAATCGAATTCGAGTGCTTTTTGGCTCAGGCCGCAGCGCGTCAAACGATAAAGTAGCGAAACTAGCGCGCTTGACCGCTGAGGCGGGATACGAGTATCTGGCCATCAGCGATAGCGACGTTCGGGTCCGGCCTGATTACCTGAGAAGCGTCGTCGCCCCGCTCGCCGATCCCAAAGTGGGAGCCGTGACTTGCCTTTATGTTTCGACTGGCGAAACGAGCTTCGCGGATAACCTTCAAACCATAGGCATCATATCCGATCTTTACGCCGGCATCCTGGTGGCTCGCGAATTGGATGGCGTCAAGTTCGCGCTCGGGCAAACTATCGTGACTACGCGCGCGCGGCTGGCCGATTTCGGCGGGTACCAGACGATAGAGAATCGTCCCGCGGATGACCTGCTCGTCGGCCGGCTGATCGCTGAACACGGCCACAAGGTTGAGCTACTGTGTTACGCCGTATTGACGGTTGCCGATTATCAATCCACGCGCGAGCTTTTTCACAAGCGGCTCCGATGGATCGTCGTGATGCGCCACATGCGGCCCTGGGGACATTTGGGTTTGCTCTTGACACAAGGACTGCCATGGTCGATTGCGGCCACAGCGATTCACCCGTCCCTCGCCACAGCCTTGGGTTATCTCGGGACGTACTTCGCGCTGCGAGTGGCGATGACTTGGACTATCGGTGTTTGGGGCCTGAAGAGAAGGTCGCTTTGGCAGAAGGTTTGGTTGATTATCGCGTGGGATGCGTTAGCCCTTGTCATGTGGCTCGCCAGTTTCGCAAGGAATAGCATCCGCTGGCGTGGTGGCGAATATTACATCCGTAATGGGATGCTGGTCCCCGCGGCTTCGCGATCAACCGGCGATTAAATCTCCGATGCGCGGAAGGATTGCCGTCGCCGGCGCTGGGATCTATGGCGCGACTGCCGCAATCCGTCTGGCCGAGCAGGGCCATCATGTCCATCTTTTCGATCCGCTCGGTATCTTACGCGCTGCTTCCGCCATCAACCAATACCGTGTCCATTCCGGTTATCATTACCCGCGCAGTACGGAAACGATTAGCGAAATACTTGAAGCTCGAGCGGAATTTATCGAGGCGTTCGGGCCGGCTATCGTGCGGAACAGCCGTCACTATTACGCCATTCCCAGGCAGCACTCTAGAACGCCTCCCGATGTGTATGAGGCCGTGATGCGCGAGTACGGCCTGCCCCTTCAGCCTTGCCGTCCGGACTGGCTGAACTTCGACTTCATTGAAAAATGCTATGAGGTCGAAGAACATATTTACGATCCGGACATCCTGCGAGCCCTGATCGAGGCTCGCATAAACTCGCTCGGCATCAAATTCGATCAGCGCTCCTTTGTTCCGGACATGAGACCGGGGTATGACTTCGTTGTATGGGCAACTTACGGCATCGGTCAGAGTCGAGGTTTATTGAAGACAGCCAAAATACAAGTGGCCGAGAAAATTCTAATCGAGCTTCCGGCGAGTCTACGCCGCATAGCTCTCGTGGTGGTGGATGGCCCGTTCACGGCCTTCGATCCGTATGGTTATTCGGGGTTATCTCTTTTCGGCTCGGCAAAAAACACGAATCACTGGTCAACGTCAAATACGGCTGAGTCT
>JBAUUG010000558.1:0-2757 GCA_049582585.1 Bryobacteraceae bacterium
GTTTCGGTCGGCTCGATCATCAGCGCGCCGCGGACGATAAGCGGGAAACTCACGGTGTACGGATGGAAGCCATAATCGATCAGGCGCTTCGCGATGTCTCCCGTTCGTACGCCATGCTTGGCCTGGCGATCGTCGCTGAACACGCATTCGTGCATGCTGGGCGCCTTATAGGCGATCTGATAACTCGGTTCGAGCAGCGCGCGCAGATAGTTCGCGTTCAGCAACGCATCCAGAGTGGCTTGCCGCAGTCCGTTGCCGCCGTGCGCCATGATGTAGGCCAGCGCGCGGACGAGCACGCCGAAGTTGCCATAGAAGGCGCGTACACGGCCGATGGAATCCGGCAGATCGTAATTCCACTTCCAGGAGTTGTCTTCGCGTTTGAGGCGGGGCGACGGCAAGAACGGAGTAAGTACCTTTGCCACTGCAACCGCGCCGGAACCAGGACCGCCGCCCCCGTGCGGAGTTGAAAATGTCTTGTGCAGGTTGAGGTGCATGACGTCGGCGCCGAAATCGCCGGGCCGCGCAATGCCCACCAGCGCATTCATATTTGCGCCGTCCATATAAACCAGCGCGCCTTTGTCGTGAAGGATGCCGCAGATTTCCCGGATATTCCCCTCGAACACTCCGACGGTGTTTGGATTAGTAATCATCAGCGCAGCAACGTCGTCTGTAACAACTCGATGCAGCACATCGATGTCGATCATGCCGCGTTCGTTGGATTTGATGTTTTCGACGGCATAGCCGACCATCATGGCAGTGGCAGGATTCGTGCCGTGCGCCGAATCGGGCACCAGGACTTTCTTGCGAGGATTGCCGCGCTTCTCGAGCAGCGCGCGAATCATCAGAATGCCCGTGAACTCACCGTGCGCGCCGGCCGCGGGTTGCAGCGTCACCGCGTCCATTCCGGTAATTTCCGCCAGCGCGCGCTCCAACGCGGCAATCACCTCCATGCAGCCTTGCGAAAGATGTTCGGGTTGATACGGATGCGCCCACGCCAAGCCTTCCGTGCGCGCCACCACTTCGTTGACCCGCGGGTTGTACTTCATGGTGCACGAGCCAAGGGGATACAGCCCCAGATCGATCGCGTAGTTCCAGGTAGAAAGCCTGGTGAAGTGGCGCAGCGTTTCGAACTCGCTCACTTCCGGAAAGCCTTCTATTTCTGCGCGGACGTTTCCCTTGCCAAGAGCCTTTTCAGGATCGACTGCCGGAACATCAAGCTCAGGAAGCTGGTATCCACGCTTGCCGGGCGAGCTCAGCTCGAACAGCAGCGGCTCCTCCTGGACAATGTGTTTGGAGACCTTCTTGATCATCTTGGTTACTGCTTCAGGAACGCGCAAGCGACGGCGTCCATATCCGCGCGGCGGTTCATTTCAGTGGCGCACAGGAGCATGCAATTGCCGAGTTCGGGATAAAACCGCGCGAGCGGCAGTCCGCCAATGATTTTTTGTTCGAGAAGCGTAGCGTTAATCTGTTCAGGCGATTTGCCGTCGCTCCGCGCAACGAATTCGTTGAAGAAGGGCCCATCGAATGGGAGCGGCAGCTTTTGCGCAAGATAATGCGCCTTGGCGAGGTTCTGCTCGGCCAGTTCGCGTAATCCTTCCTTGCCATACAGCGACATGAAGACCGTCGCCATTAGGGCCAGCAGCGCCTGATTGGTGCAGATGTTGGAAGTAGCGCGCTCGCGGCGAATATGCTGCTCGCGAGTGGCGAGCGTGAGACAGAACGCCCGGCGCCCGGAGGCATCGGTACTCTCACCGACCAGACGGCCGGGAATCTGGCGGATATACTTTTCGTGAGTCGCGATAATGCCGGCGTAGGGACCACCATAACTTGGCGAAATTGCAAAGCTCTGTAGCTCCCCAGCAACGATATCGGCCTGTTTTGGAGGCGCCATCAAACCGAGCGCCACCGCCTCGGTGAATACCGCCACCAGCAGAGCGCCCTTGCTCGACACCAGGCCTGAAATGTCCTCGATCTGCTCCAGCAGGCCGAAGAAATTTGGCGTCTGGACGATCACCGCGGCGACATCGTCGCTCAACTTCGCATTCAAATCGTCTAGATCCAGGCGGCCGTTCTTGGCATACGCGAGCTCCTCAACCGGAATGCCCTGGCGCCGGGTATAGGTGCGCAGCACCTCGCGGTATTCCGGATGCACTGTGCGCGCAACCAGAATCTTATCCCGACGCGTGATGCGAACCGCCATCATGGCGGCTTCCGGTATGGCGGAAGAACCGTCATACATCGACGCGTTGGCGACTTCCATGCCGGTCAACTGGCAGATCATCGACTGGAACTCGAAGATGCTGGTCAGCGTTCCTTGTGAAATTTCAGCTTGATAAGGCGTGTAGGAGGTAAGAAACTCGCCGCGCGATACTACGGTGTCAACCAACACCGGCCGGTAGTGATTGTAAACTCCGGCGCCCAGGAAACTCGCAAAACCGTTGGCGTTCTCTCCAGCACGTTGCTTAAAATAATCGACTATTTCGTATTCGCTCTTGCCGTTCTCAATCGCAAGGCGCTGGTTGAAGCGAACCTCGGCCGGCAGATAGGCGATCAGGTCCTCTTCTGATTGCATGCCAAGCGCGGCGAGCATCTCCTGGCGCTCGGAATCTGACTTCGGTAAGTATCGCAATAATGTTTCCTAGGCTGAATAAGCAACGCCAGTTATTCGGTGCCGATATACTTTTGATAATCTGCGGCTGACATCAATCCATTTATTTCTTCAGGAGCGGCAAGCCTGACTTTTATCAGCCAGCC
>JBAUUG010000559.1:0-3436 GCA_049582585.1 Bryobacteraceae bacterium
ACCATCGTACTCGATTCGCGGCCACGAGAAATTGTGGGAGTGATGCCGCAAGGGTTTCAATTCGTCGACGCTGATTTCGATGTGATCGTGCCGCTGGCCTTGGACCGTGGCAATGTGGTTCTTGCGGGCTTCGGATTCCATGGAATCGCACGGCTCAAGCCAGGGGCGACAATCCCTGACGGCAATGCCGACATTGCGCGCATGCTGCCGATTTGGATGGACTCGTGGAGCAACGGCCCCGGTTCGAATCCGCATATTTATGAGACCTGGAAAATCACGCCCATGATTCGCCCTCTCAAGCAGGAAGTCATAGGCAATGTAAGCGAGTTACTGTGGGTCGTCATGGGAACGATTGGCGTAGTCATGTTGATTGCCTGTGCGAATGTGACGAATCTGTTGCTGGTACGGGTCGAGGCGCGTCACCAGGAATTGGCCGTTCGCGCGGCGCTCGGCGCGGGTTGGACACGAATTGTCCGCGGACTTCTCGTCGAAAGCGCAATGCTTGGCTTGATGGGCGGGTCGGTGGGGATCGGCTTAGCATATGCCGGTGTGCGCTTTCTCGTGGCGACGGGTCCGTCGAATCTGCCTCGTTTAGCCGAAATCTCGCTGGACGCGCGCACGCTGAGTTTCACCTTTGTTCTTTCAGTGCTGTCCAGTTTGATGTTTGGATTGGTTCCCGCTCTGAAATACGCCGGCCCGTGGAGCAAGTCGACTCTGCGGAGCGAAGGGCGGACAATCAGCGCGAGCCGCGAGCGGCATCGCGCACGGAATCTGCTGGTCGTGGGTCAGGTGGCGATGGCATTGGTACTGCTGGTCAGTGCAGGCTTAATGATTCGCACGTTCGAAGCCTTGCGAACCGTCGACCCAGGATTCGCAGATGCGCAGCATCTGCAACTCCTGCGAATTTCGATTCCCGATTCACTGGTGACTGAGCCACAACGAGTGGCGCACCTACAGAACGAAATTGTCGATCAGCTGGCCGCGATTCAGGGCGTGAAGTCTGCCGGATTCGTAAGCGAGATGCCAATGGAAGGCTTCGACTCGATGTGGGACGAGATCTTTGCTCAGGACAAGGTCTATGCGGACAACACCACCGCGCCAATGCGGCTGTACAAGTACATGTCGCCCGGCTTATTGCAGACCGCCGGGACAAGATTGGTTGCGGGACGCGAGATGACGTGGAGTGAAATTTATGGACTGCGACCGGTGGTGATGATTTCCGAGAGCCTGGCACGCGACATGTGGAGTACGCCATCCGCCGCAATCGGCAAGCACGTGCGCGAGTTTCCAAAGATGCCGTGGCACGAGGTGATCGGTGTGGTCCAGGACGTTCGCGAGAAGGGCGTACAGGAAACGGCTCCAGAGATCGTGTACTGGCCTCCCTTTAAGGAAAATCTGTTTGGACCGGGACCAGCGCAGGCGATGCGGACCGTGACATTTGTAGTCCGCAGCGATCGCGCGGGAACGGAAGGTTTCTTGAACGAGGTCCATCAGGCGGTCTGGTCGGTCAACTCGAACTTGCCACTGGCGTCTGTCCGGACCATGCAAGACGTATATGACAAATCGATGGCGCGAGCTTCCTTCACGTTAGTGATGCTAGGAATTGCGGCCACGATGGCACTCGCGCTCGGAATCATCGGCATTTACGGCGTGATGTCGTATACCGTCTCACAACGCCAACGCGAAATCGGAGTTCGCCTGGCTCTTGGAGCGCAGCGCGGACACGTGCTGCAAATGGTTCTACAGCAAGGCACGAAGCTGGCGCTAGCCGGTGTAGCAATCGGAATCGGCGCTGGCTTGGGATTAACTCGGCTGATGACGCACTTACTGTTCGGCGTGACCGCACACGATCCGCTTACATTTGCCGCCGTTTCGAGCCTGCTGATTCTAGTGGCACTCTTGGCCTGCTACATTCCCGCGCGGCGTGCGATACGCGTCGACCCGGTGGTAGCGCTTCGTTACGAATAACGTTCCTCGTCGATCAGCAAGCGCACGATACCACCATCCTCTGCGCCAACTGGACTCGTCATTCGCCAGTACCGGCCAGATCTTTCGGTGTATTCAGATTGCGAAAGCATTCGGCCGTGAACCCCGCGGCCTGCAACCCTCCTTCATCGATTACTTGCGTCTGCGTATTCTCAAACAGCACATCGATCTTGTATCGTCCCGCCCGCAGCGCTTTCTCAGCGAGATCGACAAACGCCCTGCGATAGACGGCGCACAAAGGCTGCCAGCCTATGCCTGTCCGAGCAATCGTCACCGTCGCAGCTGAGCTGCGGGCGCGCTCAATCAGAAATCCCAGCAAAGCGAGCGACACAAACGGCATGTCCACGGCAAGTATGAGATTCAAATCCCTCTGCGACGATCGCAGAGCCGCATGAATTCCGGCGAGCGGCCCGCAGCCCGGGAACACATCTTCCACGACAGGAGCGAAGGGCTGAAACTTGGCTGGATTCCCGACAATCCGAACGTCTGCGGTCACGGATCGCGCCACATCCAGCATGCGGGCGAGCAGCGTGCGTCCCTCAATGGCAACGAAAGCCTTATCGGTACCCATGCGCGTGCTCTTGCCGCCAGCCAGAATAAAGGCGGTTACTTCAGGCCCCGCAGTTTGCATGCGGCGATCATACAGGGGGCTTCGGAATCGCGGATCCAAGTGTGGAAAAGCCGGTAGCCGGCTCTCTTCGTGGCTGGACGCCAAGTCCTTTGAGTCGTGGCACTTACCTTTTCTGGCGTTTCTTGCTAGTGCACGAAAGTAACCTTCCCAAAGTCAGACCTTCGCGCGATGATGAGCCTGCGTCCGGCTGCATCAGTGACCCGGAAGTAACCAATCATGCCGCAAAAATTCATGGATGTGCTTATGCTTGGGCGCTGCTCTCACGAGTTTTCATGGCCCCGCCGTGGTGCAGATGGCAACTACTACCAGGTTTGCCTGCTGTGTGCAGCGGAATACAAATATGATTGGACGACCATGCGCCGCACCGAGCGCGTGGAGCATAAGCCCGAAACCGGCATTCGCCGCAGCCATGCCCGCGAGAAACGGCCGTCTTGGGTACCACGTGCGCGTCGGCTGAAGCTCGACATCCCTCTGCGCTATCGCGTCAACAAGACCAGCACCTGGCATGAGGGGATTATCGAGAATATCAGCCAGAGCGGCGTCTTGTTCAATGGCCCTCAGCCGCTGCCAGTCAATGCGCTGATCGAGATGGTTTTCGAGATGCCCGAAGAGATTTCCGGCCAGAAGAACAGCAACGTCGTTTGCCAGGGACGCGTCATGCGCGCCAAAGATATGCCCGAGCAGGAAGAAGAAAAAATCGGGCTGGCGGCGTCCATCGTCGACTACAAGTTTATCCACTAGCCTCGTTCCGTTCGTGACGCTGCGAGTCCTGCCGAAGGCGCTAAACCCTCATTTACATCTGCAAGAAAGTCTCCAAGC
>JBAUUG010000560.1:0-3457 GCA_049582585.1 Bryobacteraceae bacterium
GTGACATGCTTGGCGATAATCTGGTTCCCGACTACATCACATCGGTAAAAGAGGGCGGATTTTATGGCTGGCCGTGGTACTACATGGGCGATCATCAGGATCCACGTCTGGCGGGCAAGCATCCCGAGTTGAAGGACAAGGTGACGGTTCCCGACGTTCTCCTGCAGCCGCATAACGCGTCGCTCGAGATGACCTTCTACGAAGGAAACCAGTTTCCAAAGCAGTACAAAGGAGACATTTTTGCCGGTGAGCACGGCTCCTGGAACAGAAAGATTCGCGCAGGCTACGAAGTGATTCGCGTTCCGCTGAACGACGGCAAGGCTAGCGGCGAGTATGAAGATTTCGTGACCGGGTTTGTCTTGCCCAATGGAGACGTTTGGGGCCGGCCCGTAGGTGTTGCAGTGGCACCGGACGGCTCGCTGATGGTGAGCGACGACGCCTCGAAATCCATTTGGCGGGTTAGCTACACAGGAAAATAGTCGAAAGAATGAGATCCTACGGTCGATGGCCCTCGCGGGGCAGGCTCAAGCCGATATCAACGTTCCGGCAAGGTTAGCTGCTGCCGCCAAGGTCCGTGAACAGGCCGGCTTCTTGGGCCTGTTTGCCGCGCTTTCCGCTTACACGCTTTCCACCATGGATGGCGGCGACATTGCGCCGCGAATCATTTCGGCCGTGCTGCTTTTGGTAACGGCTTACTACTTCGGCGTCCCGTTTCAGCAAAGCGTCACTTTCAGTTTGCCGACCTGCTGCCTGTTGCTGATGGCCTGCTACGGGGTCTGCCAGACACTGTGGTCGCCCCAGAAAATCGTGTACGACGGAGTGACGGGCGTGCTTTTCTGGTTCACCGCGGCCTTGATCGCGCTATTAGCCTCGCAAGTTTTTCAAGACCGGGCGAAAGCAATTCGATTCCGTTTTGTATTTGTGATATTCGGCAGCGGGGTTTGCCTACTGGACCTGCTCGAGCAGGCCTCGCGCACCAACCGGTATCTCTGGCTTATCCCCAGCCGGTATCACTCGATCAGCGGCTCTTTCGCGTATTGGAATAATTTCGCCCAGTTTGTGGAGCTGGTTCTGCCCATCACGCTGTGGCTCGGTCTGGCGAGGCGAAAACCGGCTCCATCCTATCTCTTGCTTAGCGCGCTCGAAATCGGCGCTGTCGCCGCGTCCGGATCGAGAGCCGGCGCCTTTCTCGTCATCGTCGAGCTGATCACAGTGTTGATGCTGGTCTACCTGCAAAACCGAAATCGCACTTTTCTGTACAGCGCATCACTGGTGGTTGCTCTGAGCACAATTTTCGTTTACGCGGCCGGCTTCGATACGCTGGTGGGCAAGCTGCAGCAGAATGATCAGCTAAACGTTCGCCGGGAAATTGACAAGTCCTCGCTCGACATGATTCGCCAGCGGCCGCTCACCGGATGGGGCCTTGACACGTACGTCCCGGTATACAGAATGTTTGCCCGCTATGATGATGGAACCTACGTCAACCGGGCTCATAACGACTGGCTCCAGTGGGCGGCGGAAGGCGGTATCTTCTTTTCAGGATGCATGCTGGTTATCTTTCTGTGGAGTCTTCGGCCGGCCATACGCTCGGTCTGGGGAATTGGTGTTATCGCCGTCTGCCTGCACGCATTAGTCGATTATCCGTTTGCGCGGTTTGGAGTGTGCGGGTGGTATTTCGCGCTGCTGGGGATGCTGGCCGCGTATCGCGAGGAAGGTCTGCCGCATAGATGACCAGGCTCTTTACGATAATCGTAGTGCTTTTGACCGTGTTCCTCCTGGTCGAGGGACAATCGGATATAGCTCCTGCTTCTTCGCAGCCGGCGTTAGCTCCCGAGTTCAATGCTCCACGAGAATTCAAGACAGTTCCCGCCGACGGCAATCTAAAATCGATTCGCGTACTGAGTTGGAATATCGAACGCGGTGAACAGGTGAAGGTGGTCAGCTCCGAGCTGCAGCGCGCGCCGGCGGATCTATGCCTTTTTCAGGAGGTGGATTGGAATGCGGCTCGGACAGGGCAGGCCGATATTGGGGAGGAGCTTGCAAAACGCCTCCATTTGAACCTGTCATACGCAGTCGAGTTTGAAGAGCTGGGCCAGGAGCATGGAAGGCAGGCCTTCAGCGGCCAAGCGACTCTGACCCGTCTTCCGATCCTCAAATCGAGAGTTCTGCGTTTTCAAAACCAGTCCGGCTGGTGGAAGCCGCACAGCTGGCTTCCATCTTCGGTGCCTCTGATGCAACGCAGGCTGGGCAGCCGGGTTGCTCTGGTCACGGAACTTGAATTCGCGGGCCGACTCCTGGTTGTATATAACGTGCATTTGGAAAGCCGCAGCCTGGGAAAGATCCAAGCGGAGCAACTAGAGGAGATTCTTCGCGATCTGAAGAAGTATCCGCCCGATACGGCTGTGATTTTGGGTGGGGACTTGAACACAAAATATTTCCCCTCGATTTTTCTGCACAAGCTGGAGCGCGAGGGCTTTCGAAGTGCTACCGGGGAGCGCATAGAGCGAACCCACGCGATCGCCATGGCGCTCGATTGGATTTTCGCGAGAGGTCCGATAAGACTGGAAGGGGGCGAAGTGCGCAGAGATTTCAAGGGCTCGGATCACTACCCGGTATATGTGCAGCTCGTCGGGGGATAATCATGTCGGAATGCTTCGATGAGCTGAATATTCTTTGGATCACCGCGGGTCTCAGCTGCGACGGCGACACTATCGCCATGACCGCGGCTAGCCAGCCGAGTTTAGAAGATATTCTTCTCGGCGCCATACCGGGACTTCCTAGAGTAAAGCTCCACAATCCTTTTCTAGCGTACGAAACGGGCGACGATTTTATGAGCTATTTTCATCGCGCCGCCGAGGGCAAGCTGGCCCCGTTTATTCTGGTCATCGAAGGTTCCATCCCCAACGAGAACAATAAGAAGGAGGGTTATTGGGCGGCGTTCGGCACCGATCGCGAAACAGGGCAGCCTATTCCTACCTGCGAGTGGATCGACCGATTGGCTCCTAAAGCCTGGGCCGCAATCGCGGCGGGAACCTGCGCCGCTTACGGCGGCATACACGCGATGCAAGGCAATCCAACGGGATGCATGGGCTTATCCGACTACCTCGGCCGGGATTGGAAATCTTACGCCGGAATACCGATCGTGAACGTGCCCGGCTGCCCGGTACTGCCTGATAATTTCACTGAAGTGCTGCTATATCTGCTGTATCAAGCGGCGGGCCGCGCGCCGTTGATTCCTCTTGACGAAGCTCTGCGGCCGAAGTGGCTTTTCGGTCAGACGGTGCATGAAGGTTGTGATCGCGGCGGCTACTATGAGCAGGGCGATTTTGCAGAAGAATACGGGTCCCCGCTGTGCATCGTCAAACTCGGATGTTGGGGGCCGGTAGTTAATTGCAACGTCGGGAAACGGGGCTGGATGGGCGGCATCGGCGGCTGCCCCAACGTAGGCGGCATCTGC
>JBAUUG010000561.1:0-2192 GCA_049582585.1 Bryobacteraceae bacterium
CTCATGTACTCCGAAACGGCGTGGCTTTTCTATCACAGCCGCTTCCGCGAGCAAGTGGAAGAAATCCGCAAACGAGTTCCTTCCCTGCAACATCTGATTTGCATCGATGGTGCGGACGGCGGCAACCCTTCACTTGCGAAGTTCATGGAAGCCGGCGACGTTCCTGGCGAGGATGACATCGAGCGGAGTGATTCACGCGGCAGCGACGCCTATGGCAATCTCGATCAGATCATGGGCCTGGTTCCGACTGGTGGAACGACTGGTCCGGCGCGGGGCGTCCGCGTGACCAACCTGGCCTGGGGCACAATGACCGAGATGGCCACGCACTACTGGAGGGGCGAGACCGCTGATCCGGTTTGCCTTTGCACGGCTCCGCTCTCACATGCCGCGGGCGTGGTTGCGTTCACCATGTTTGCCCTGGGCGGAACCAACGTGGTGCTGCCGGGATTCGACGCATCGCAGGTGTTGCAGGCGATCGAGCAACATCGCGTGACGCATCTCTTTCTTCCCCCGACCGCGTTTTACTCTCTGCTCGCTCATCCGGATGTAAGCAAGTTCAACTGCTCGAGTCTAAGACTTTTTCTGCTGGCAGGTTCTCCGGTATCGCCTGACAAACTCAAGCAGGGTGTGGAAGTCTTTGGCCCATGCCTGTGCCAGTCGTATGGACAAACGGAGGCTCCCATGCTGCTGACCTTTCTCGATGCCCGCACGGTGGCAGCGGCGGCAGCTGGCGATTTTCCTGAACGCTTGCGGAGTTGTGGAAGGCCGACCGCAGCGGTTCGGCTTGCCATTATGGACGACGAGGGCAGAATTCTTCCGGCGCACCAGCCCGGAGAAATCGTGGCGCGAGGCACGCTGGTCACGGCCGGCTACCATAACCTGCCGCAGGCCACAGCCGAAATTCGCAGCCATGGCTGGCATCACACGGGAGATGTGGGTTACATCGACGATCATGGATATGTTTACATCGTCGACCGCAAGAAAGACATGATCATCAGCGGCGGCTTCAACGTGTATTGCACGGAGGTCGAGGCGGGCGTGATGGCTCTGCCGCAGGTTCAGGAATGCGCGGTCATCGGCGTGCCCGACGATAAGTGGGGCGAGGCGGTCAAAGCTGTTGTCGTTTTGAAGAATGGAGTGAAACCGCTCACGGAGAGCGAGATCATAGCTCATTGCAAGACGAAGCTGGGCGGGGTGAAGGCTCCCAAGTCGGTGGAGTTCGTAACGGAAATTCCGAAAACTCCAGCCGGGAAATTCGATCGCAAAGCAATGCGCAAGAAGTTTTGGGCGAGCGCAGATCGCGAAGTGCATTAGTGGGAGCTGCGGCCGGAGCGGCGAACTCGGAGCCGCGGACTTTTTATTCCATAGGTTTATTCCATGGGAAGGCCGACGTAATTTTCCGCGAGACTCTTGGCCGCTGCCCGAGAACTGGTTACGTAGTCGAGTTCGGCGAGCTGGCGGCGCTGGTCGAAAGGATTTTCATCCGGGAAGCGATGCAGCATCGAAGTCATCCACCATGAGAATCGTTGCACTTTCCAGACGCGCCGCAGGCAGACATCGGAATAACTATCGAGCAAGTTGCGGCTGCCAGTGTCGTAAAAGTGCTTGAGAGCTCGCGCCAGTATGCGAACGTCGCTAACCGCCAGATTTAATCCCTTGGCTCCGGTTGGCGGAACGATGTGCGCTGAATCTCCCGCCAGAAAGAGCCTGCCGGATTGCATGGGCTCGACCACAAAACTGCGCATGCCGGTCACGCCCTTTTGCAGAACCGGACCTTCGGTGAGTTTCCATCCGTTTGAAGCGAGACGGAGGTGAAGTTCCTTCCAGATTTTCTCGTCGCTCCAGAGATCGATGTTTTCATCAGGCTTGCACTGCAGGTACAGACGGCTGACATGCGGAGTCCGCATACTCAGGAGCGCAAAGCCGCGCTCATGGTAGGTGTAGATCAGTTCATCGGAGGACGGAGGCGCTTCGGCGAGAATGCCCAGCCACCCGAAAGGATACTCGCGCTCAAAGTGAGTGAGGACGCCAGCGGGAACACTCGGGCGACAGATGCCGTGAAAGCCGTCGCAACCGGCGATGAAGTCACAGGCCAACTCGAATTCCTTATCATCTTTTCTATATCGGATCTTCGGCGTGGAAGTGTCGAAATCGTGCACACTGACATCTTCAACCTCAAACAAAACCTGGCC
>JBAUUG010000562.1:0-3333 GCA_049582585.1 Bryobacteraceae bacterium
CCCGTTGCGGATCGGCATATCGGTCGTCGACTCTTCGGTTGAGATAGCGGATGTCGAGGTGTCCGGTGCGATCGAGGCTGGGATCCGCGTCGATGGCGACTCGCGCGGACTGCTGCTGGCGAATTTCCTGCACGCGAATCCTGGATTCGGCGTGGTGTTCAGCGGCAAGAGCGCGTCGCGGGCGATAGGGAACTGGATCTCGGAAAACGGCCGAGTGCCCGGGGCTCTCCACCCAGGTATTCAGATTGATTCAGGCGCGCAGCCGGTGCTCGAAAGAAATGTCATAGTGAAGAACGGCAGAGGACCTGGAGCTTAGTTGATGTCCTAATAGCTTGGACGGCTTGTCGTGGTGCACTTTCAAAAGTTCGGCAAATACGAGATCATCCGCAAGCTTGGCCGAGGCCTGACAGACGTCTACCTGGCGGGCGACGCCCAGATGAATCGCCGCGTAGTGCTCAAGATTATCGAACAATCGCGGGACGATTTGACGCAGCTGGTGATAGAAGCCGAACGGCGCGGGGCGGTCATCCAGGAGCAGCTGCATGCACTGGACTCGCGAGTTTTAGAGATTTACGACTGCGGAGAGGAGGACGGCTGCTTCTTCCTTTCGATGGAATACTTCGAAGGCAAGACGCTGGCGGAGATTCTGCAGGCGGAACGCAGGCTGGAGCCGAAGCGCGCGGTGCGATATGCCGCTGAAATCTGCAGCCAGTTGAGGACTCTGCATTCTTTTGTGTCCGATGTGGATGGCCGGAAGACCGCGGTGGTACACGGGGACATCAAGCCGTCGAATGTTCAGGTAGGCGCAGGGGATGAGCTGAGGCTGCTTGATTTCGGTATCGCAAAGGTCATAACTTTTACTCGTAACCTGACGCATCATAATTTGGGGAGCCCCAGTTACTGCTCGCCGGAGCGGATCAGCAAGGCGCAGGTAGACCAGCACGCGGACCTCTGGGCGGTAGGGATCACCTTATATGAGATGGTCTCGGGAGCTCCGCCTTATCAGGCGCAGAACACGCGCAAACTAGAGAATCTGATTCAATCGCGGCGGCCGCCACGCGCGCTGCCGCAAAGCTGCCCGGCATCGCTGAAGGCGATTGTCGCGAAAGCGCTGGCGAGCGATATCGAGCGGCGTTACGCATCAGCCGAAGCGTTTGAAGACGACCTCCGCGCGTTTCTGGAAGAGCGGCCTATGGCGGCGGCAGCGGAACGGGTTCCCGCTTGGGATGCGAACGCGACGATTGAGAAGTGTCCGCCTAAACCTCTGACGGGCCGGCAAAGCGCGAAGAGTGCGGGACCGGTTCGGGGCGGAGGCTGGAACGATCTGACGAATGTGGCCGTTGCGCTATTAGCGGGCGTGCTTGCCGGCCTGCTGGTTTTCATTCCCGCCGGCTACTACTACCGCTTCTGGACCATGAGCAGTTCCTTGCGGACTTCGAGGGATTACGCGCATGAACCTGTACAATCGCTTTCTTCCGACTGGAGCTTGTATCAAGATTTGAAGCAGCGGAACCGTTTCTTGAGCGAACTGTCGCCCGTCAACTCCATTGAAGCGCCGTTGCGCGCCAATCTATTAGCTTCCGCCGACGACATTATCGATAGCTTTCGAAACAGCTCAGATGAGCAACTGAACGATTTCGACTGGTCGAAGGCGCGGCTGTGCCTCAGCTACGCACTGGAGATCGATCCTGCAGATTCCAAGTCGAAGGGCAAACTCGCGCTCTGTAACGGCTATTTGAATCTGATCCAGAATCCGCCGAGAGCGGCGCAGAGCATGAACAGCTTCCGGGAGGCGGAATCCTATCTGCCGCGCTCGGCCGATCCTCATCTCGGACTTGCGCGCGTGTACGTGTACGTTTCTCACAACATCGCCCAAGCGCTTCAAGAACTCCATCAGGCGGAGCAATTGGGGTATAAGCCAGGGCCGAAAGAGGCTGAAGAAGAGGCGGACGGTTACCTGTTTCGAGCGCAATGGGAGCTTGCGCGCGCGAAGCGTACGCCGGCCCAAGCCCGTCCCGACAGAACGAAGTGGCTGCAGATGGCGCGGGACGATACTGAGCGGGCGCGCCAGTTATACGAGCCCCTCATCGGCTTTTCAAATGTGAGCTCCAATCTGCAGCAGGTCTACGAATATCAGAGCGAGCAGATCAAGTTGCAAACCGAGTACGTGCGGTATGTGCCTTTGAAGGCGCATTATCAACGGCGGTACCCGGCCGGTTCACGGCGATGGCAGTGAGCAGATGGCAGTAACCAGGACTTGGGAAGGCGCGGTTGCCGTAAAGCTGGAATTGGCCGGCAAAGCCAAACCGGTGGAACGGCGGCGCGAGCTGTTCTGGCTGGCAGGAGCGTCGATCGTAGTTGCCTCGGCCCTCGCATTGGTTTTTGCCGCGAAGACGCAGGATTTTCCAGAGCTGCAAACTCGCTTGGAACACGGTGAGCTGATTAATTTGAACGAGGTGAGCGGGCCGGAGGAAATTGCCAGAGCTCTCCCAATGTTCAACGACCCGGCCGACCGCGAACAGGTTGCGGAGCGAATCTGGAATTATCTTCAGCAGCGTCGACCGTTGCCGAACGTAGGAGCCTTAGCGCGCCTTCGCAGTGGGGCGGAGAACCTCGTCCCCGCCAGTCGGCCTCGTGCCGCGCTCTTGGCGCTCGCGAAGGTGAAACCATCCTTCGTCGTGCGGACTCCACGCGAGTTCTTGCGCACATACGTATTCTGGATTTCGCTCTATCTCACTGCGTTTTGGGCCGTTCACTTGATATGGCGATGGCGTGGATTCCGCGGAGATGCGGCAATTCTTCCCGCGGTGCATTTGCTGAGCGGAATTGGATTGGTCCTGATGGTCAGCCTACGCGATCCTTTGCGGGACACGCTCGAGTTCAAGAAGTTTGCATGGGGCGTGTTGCTGGGCTGCGCAATTTTATTGCTGCCGCTGCTGCGCCCCTTTCAATACCGGAATTTTTCACGCTGGGTGTACACGCCTGTGCTGCTCGCATTCGCGCTGTTCATCGCTCTTCTGGGATTTGGATCGGGGCCGACGGGCAGTGATGCGAAGGTGAACCTGGGACCATTTCAGCCCGTTGAGGTAATCAAGGTTTTGCCGGTATTCTTCATGGCCGGCTACTTTGCGCAGAATTGGGAGCGGCTGCGTGATCTGAACCAAAGGAAATTCGTTCCCCGGTGGCTGCGATGGCTGGAGTTGCCGCGGGTGAGTCACGCGCTGCCGGTGATGTGCGCGGTCGGCTGCGGGCTGATATTGTTTTTCGTCTTGAAAGACCTGGGTCCGGCGCTGGTGGCCGGCTTTGTGTTCTTGACTATGTTCGCGGTGGCGC
>JBAUUG010000563.1:0-4201 GCA_049582585.1 Bryobacteraceae bacterium
CGAAACGAGCATCAAAAAGCGGAGCCGGCGTATAAGGCGGAGCTGCAGGACGAGCGCAAGCGGCGGGAAAGCCTAGAGGCGCGGCTGAACCTCCTGGTAGACGAAAACCGGAAGGCTCGCGCTATGGCCGAGGAAGCGGACAAGAATTCACAGATTCGTGGTGAATTGCAGCGGCTGGGAGTGGCAAAGATTGACCTCGCATTCCGGGCGACGAAAGACGATATCGTGCGGGGGGAAGACGGTCGCTTGCAAGCTAAGGGCCCCGATGCAAAGTCGTTACAGGAGTATCTGGCGGGCTTCGTGCAAGAAAATCCGGAGCTTCTTCCCGCGAGAATTGCCGGGGGAAGCGGGGCCCAGGCGCCCCCCCGGAATGCCGCAACGGGCGGGAGCGCCAGTATCGACATCGACAAGATCAAGCCTGGAATGAGTAAAGAGGATCTCGATCGAGTGCGCCAGGAGATATCCCGTCTCGCGGGTCAAGCACTCCGGGGAGCCTAATCAATTGGAGTATCCACGCCTGCAATGAGCAGGTGAGTTACTCCGAGTGAGCGCTGCTTACAGACGCTGGAAGAATCGCGCCTGTAAGTGGCATTTCAAAAACGAGGCGGATGAGCCGCATCGTTCAGTAGAGGGCGCACTGCGCCTTGACTTTCAATTAGGAGACTTATGTCAATCATTACATCTGCCAATTTGGCAAATGCGATCGTAAAACTGGTGGCTGCCGACGCGTTGCCGGCCCTGATGGGGAATCTCATCATGGGCAACCTGGTTAATCGCGATTATGAGCCTGTGCTGGCGCATGCGGGAGATACGGTGAACGTGCCGATTCCTCCGGCGCTGGTCGCTAACAACATTGCGGAAGGTGGCACGGTCCAGCCGCAAAACCCGAATCTGGGAAACGCCCAGATCGTTCTGAATACCCACGCTGAGGCGACCTTCCAGATTCCGGACGTAACAAAGGCGTTGGCCTTTCCCGGCCTACTGAAGGCTTACATGCAGCCGGCGGTGATTGCTATCGCCGAACGCGTGGAAAGTGACCTCTTGAGCCTTTACGGCCAGTTTACGGCCAACACTCCGGTGGGAACGGCTGGAAGCTCAGTAACTGAAGCGACAATCGATTCGGCGGAGACGGCGTTATTCGCGGCAATGGTTCCACCGAGTGCGTCGAAGTACTTGGTGGTAAATTCGAACACCTACTCGCAGATCCGGCAGATCCCTCGATTCAGTGAATATTACACAGCGGGGGAGGCTGGTCTAAAAGCCCTTGTAGAAGGCAACGTGGGCAAGATGAAAGACTTCTTCATCTTCCGTTCGCAATTTGTCCCGGTCACCGGCGCCGCCTCGCCGAACGCGCATAACCTGGCATTTACGAAGGATGCGATCGGTTTGGTGGTTCGGCGCTTGCCGCAGCCTCTGCCTGGTACGGGCGCTGTTGCGGAGTACGCCGAAATGGGCAATTTCGGGCTTCGTGTTGTGATGAGCTATCAGCCGAACACTCTGTCCCAACAGTTCACGGTTGACGTGCTCTATGGCTGTGGCGTGCTGCGAAACAATTTCGCCGTTCAAGTCAACAGCTAGTCAGTAAACCTAGTTAGTCTTATTACATGCGGGAGCCGGTATCGGCTCCCGTTTCTTACTTAAGGAGACGAATTGTGGACGTAAAACAGTACTATCGAAAAGTTCGTGAAGTGGAAGCGACCGTAAGTGACCCATATCCGCTAGTTATAAGCCTCGAGACCTCCGACGGAGGTAAAGCCGGCAGAGGGTCTGAAGTTTCGCGCGAATTGGCAGCCAAGCTGATCGTCGAAGGCCGGGCTGTTCTGGCAAATGAAAAAGACAAGGAGCTATACCATCAGCGGCAAGCGGCGATGAAAAAGGCTGCCGATAAAGTCGAGTTTGCCCGCCGTGTTCAAGTGGCGATAGTCAGCGACTCAGACCTGCAAAGCCAGAGCTCCGCCTACAAGAGCAACGATCTGCCGCTCAGCGGGAAGTGATCCATGGCGCTGTTCACGGACGCGTACGTCATTACTCTTGCCGATCTTTTGCCGTTTGAGAGCTCCCTGGTCCAGGTTGCGTCATCACACGCGATTGACGTCGATACGAAAATCAACCTGTCGATCAGCGCCATCGGGGACGAACTCATGCGATGGCTGTTGAACAGCCAGGCCTCGGATCCCCAGTGGCTCAACCGCCGGGTGCTTGGTTTGTCCACCGTTGTGGTCACGCCGCCGCTCCATCGGTGGGTGTGTTTCGATTCGCTTTCACGTTTTTTCGCCGAAGCGTACAACGTTCAACTCAATACACGATTTCAAGGCAAATGGACAGAGTATCAGCAGCAAGCAGCCGACGCCGCTAACCTCGCGTTCATGTCGGATATCGGCTTGGTCTACAATCCATTGCCAAAACCGGCGATGCCGATCCTCTCAGTGGCGACCGGCAATATTCCGGCGCAGGCAGTATTTGTACAAACGGCTTGGACTGACGTTAACGGAAACGAGAGCGCATTAAGCCCTGCCAACGGTGTGATCCTGGCCGGTAGTTCGAGCTTGAGCGTCGCCGTGAAACCTCACGGGATTCACAGGCCAACCGCAGCCGTCGGTTGGAACGTATATGCGAGTAACACGGAAAATACTCTCACGCGTCAGAATGCCGCGCCGTTGCCCGGGTACGAGCTTTGGAATTTCCCGGGCACGGGCTTGATCACCGGCCCCGCGGCTTTGAACGGTCAACTACCGAGTGTTTATCTGGCTCTCGCCAGACAAATTCAACGAGGCTGAACATGCTTCCACTGACTATTCTTGCGGCAGAGAAACTTTCGAACCTCTTAACCGATGCGAACGCTCTTGAGCAGCAGATCAATGCCATCGCTCTGTCGTGCAATACGATTGTGCCGGCCATTGCATCGAGCCAAGTGATACTCAGCTCGGCGAGCCCGGACATAGGCGATTTGAACGCTCAACTGAGCTATCCCCGTATTTGCCTCTATAGCGGCGGAGTGAAGAATACACAAATCGAAAAGTTCCGTTCATTGTCCGGAACGCTCTTAGTTGTCGCCGAAATCTGGGCAAGCGGCGATCTGGTTACTCAGACCGATCAGTGGATTCATTTCTACGTAGAGGCAATGACTAACATCCTCCGTCAAAACATCGGCGATTGGGGCGGTGGAGTATTTTTTTCAGGTGCGTATGACGTTCAGTTTCAGTCGCCGAAGGTCGGGGGACTAGGGTTCGTGGAATCCGCGAAGGTAACTTGCAACCTGAACGTGAGCCGCAGCTAGGAGGCGCGATGGCAAATTATATCTCTTCGAACGCAAATCGTTTTTATGTCGCTGTTGAAGCGAGCTATGGGCAGGCGGCGGCCGTGATCGCTGCGAATCGCTTTCCGGCGGTTCGGCTGCAGGCACAGCAGCTGCTGGAACGCGGCAAGCGCCTCGATAAGACGGGCACGCGCACGTTTTTCGGGACATCGAAAGATTCACGCCGCCAAACAGCATTCGAAGCGCGAACGTATTTGACCTCTTGGAATGGAACTTCAGAGCCCTCCTATGGGCCGCTCTTTCAAGCGGCATTCGGCGCCTCGGCGCAATTGAACACTGGCTTGGTTATTGCCTCGCTCCCGACGCCGACGCAACTGCAAACGACAATCCCGCACGGATTAACAACAGGCGCCGCCGTGTCATTTCAAAACGAGATCCGATTTGTTACCGATGTGCCCGACAGCTCGACGCTTATCATCAACGCGCCGTTCGCGAGCGCTCCCGGTATAAACGCGGTGCTCGCGCCGGCAGTAACTTATAGCCTGTCGACAGCACTTCCAAGCCTTACGCTATATGACTATTGGGACCCTTCGACGGCGGTGAGTCGAATTGTAACCGGTGCAGCCGCAGATACACTCGAAATCTCAATTAACGGAGATTATCACGAATTTGTATTTCGTGGCCCTGCCGCGGACCTTCTGGATACCAGCAGTTTCGTGGCTGGAAACGGGAGTTTGTCCGCGTTCCCAGCGGAGCCCGCCTTGGCGGCGTTCGATTATTCTATCGTACCGGGACATCTGGGCGAAGTCTGGCTCGGAAGCACTCCGGCTCAGTTCTTTACATTGACCGGCGCAACTATCGAGCTGAATAACAACATCGCTACCAGAAATCAAGAGTTTGGGTCTTCTTATCCGCTCGCGATTGCGGCAGGGGAACGCCAAGTGG
>JBAUUG010000564.1:0-9734 GCA_049582585.1 Bryobacteraceae bacterium
TGTTTTCCTCGAGATGCGAAACCCGTTCGCCGCGATCTCGCGGTTCGCCGACGCGAGCGCCGCTTTCGTGCGCTGCGAGATCAGTCGGGACATGCCGGAAAAGGAAGAGGACGCGGGGTTGACAAAAATATTTGTCTTGACAGATTAGTGTTCCGGTGTTTAAATCGATGCATGCCGGCGACGCTGCAGATCGTACAGAGCCCCGAAAAAGCCGGCGTCTTACTCCAGCCCGGCCGACTTCGTCTTCTCGAACAATTGACTGAGCCCGATTCCGCCGCTGGACTCGCCCGGCGCCTCGGGGTGCCTCGGCAGAAACTGAACTACCATCTGCGCGAACTGGAGCGCGAAGGCTTCCTGGAGTTGATCGAGGAACGCCGTAAAGGCAATTGCATGGAACGCGTGGTGCGCGCCGTGGCACGCGAATTCGTGATCGCTCCCCAGACCGGCGGCCGCGTGACTGCCGACCGTCTCTCCGCCGCTTATCTCGCGTCTACCGCTGCGCGCATGATTCGCGAGCTGGCCTCTATCTGCATCCGCGCCCGCCGCGCCGGAAAACGCGTCGCCACGCTTACGCTCGAAACCGAGATCCGCTTCACCGGCGCTGAATCCCGCGCCGCGTTCGCCGAAGAGATGACCGCTTGCATTGCGCACCTTGCGGCGAAATATCATAACGAGCGGGCCGAAGGAGGGCGGCGTTTCCGGCTGCTCTCCGCCGTTTATCCCGCCGTCAAGCTGGAAGAATCCGCCAGCGAATCCGCAAATCTGGAGTGAAACTATGAGCAGATCGCACGAGATCGTCATCGATATAGAAGCGACCCCCGAAGAAGTCTTCCGGGCCATCACCGACCCCGAACAGATTGTGAAATGGTTCGCCCCGGAAGCCCGAGTCGATCCGCGGGTCGGCGGAGAATATTACTTCTCCTGGAGCCCGGGGATGGGCGGTACAACCACCATCTCCGCCTGGGAGCCCGGTCAGCATTTCGGCACTTCCAACGAACGTTCAAAGATTGCTGTCGATTACTACATCGAATCGCTGGGCGGAGGAATCACGCGCCTCCGGCTGGTTCAGTCGGGCTTCGGCCCCGAAGCAGCGTGGGACGACGAGTTCTTCGAAAAAACGAAAACCGGCTGGGTGGCCTTCCTGAAAAAACTAAAGGAACTGCTTGAAAAATAACATGCAAGGAATACCCTGGAGCACAATTGCGCTCGGCTCGCTATTGCTTATCTCGGCCTGCTCAATAGGAGGACAGGAAGTGCAATCTCCGCAACCTGAAGAGTCGAAGCCGGCCGTCAAAATGGAGCAGCGCGGGCGCATCCTTGGAATCGGCGGCGTCTTCTTCAAATCCGCTGACCGCGATCAGATGCGCGAATGGTATTCGAAGCATCTTGGACTCGCGGACAAAGGCCAAGGCGCGATGCTTCCGTGGCGCGAACACGACGACACTCAAAAGGAACACGTTACAGTTTGGACTATTTTTTCCGCCTCCAGTAATTATTTCCCAGCCACGCAACCGTTCATGATCAACTACATCGTGGACGATCTGGATGCTTTGCTCGACCGCTTAAAAGAAGAGGGAGTAAAGATCGACGCCAAACGAATGAATGAATCCTTCGGCCGCTTTGCCTGGATCTATGACCTGGATGGGAATAAGATTGAGCTCTGGCAGCCGCCGTCCGCAAAGCCCTAAGGGCCTTCCACCGTACTTACTAAATCAATCCGGGAAAGCGGGATATCGTGAACATTGCGTGATCGGTGTCGTCTCTGTTGAACGCGTTGCTTTTGTGGCTCGTAAAACACTAAAATCTTTTCAAACGCGGGATTAGCCAGCCGTAATACGGCTACCTTACATAGAGTGTCTAATCGCGTGTTTGGAGGTGGTATGCCAGAGCAGATGCTGGAGGACGCCGTGCTGCGACGCTTGCAGGAATCGTGCTTGAACGTTCCGATCGGCGCGGAGCTGATGCAAATCCTAAGCGCCGGTTTCGCCGCTCCTGAAGCTCTGGCAGAAGAGCAGGTCGAGCCCTTAATCAGGAGGGTTAAAACTCCCAGCTACTCGGTGTCGGATCTATTTTGCGATCTACGTACGGTGGAGCAGTGTTTCGCAGCAGCCTCGGGTATCGAGAGCGCGGAGAAGATGCTGCGAACGAGGCTCGATGAGATCTTTCGAACCGTGCTTCGGTATACGGCCGATACATACGAGCACATGGTGGAGAGAGGGTGGCTGCCGTTGTGCGAGGTGACCTGCGATGGATACATCGCGTACGCCAACAGCGCCATGCTGGCATGGATCGGCAGTGAATCCGTGGTTGGCACGAAGCTTAGCGACTATATCGCCGAGGACGAGAAGGCGTTGGTTATGGAAGCCGTTTCGGCGGTTCAACGCCGGGTGGTGACGAGCCATGAAGTGAGAGTGATGGGCGCGGACGGTAGAACGCGCAGAGCGAGCGTGCGAATTCAACCGCTGGAGGTGGCGGGCTGCCGGGTGGGAGCTTACGTGACGTTCTTCGACCTGGCGGAGGTAGTTGCCCAGGAGGAAAAGTTTCTTGACCGGCTGGCGCTGGCAGCGATCAAGCTGGATAGAGATTTTTGCGTGACGTATGCGAATCCGGCCACGATGACACTGCTGGGGAGGCAGGAGGAGATACGCGGGTTGAGCATATACAAAATCTTCCCGCGCGCGGAGATGTCGGCCCATTTGGATAAGCGGCTGGAGGGCCAAGGCGAGCTGTATGAGACGGAAATCGAGAGACCGAGCGATGGGAAAACGATTCCGGTCTCGGTGGCGGGAACACCGATTATCGACAGTGACGGAGCGTGCATAGGCTCGCTTGGAATTGTGCGCAGCATGGAGCGGGAGAAGATCGCGGAGGCGATCCATCATCTGATGCAGACGGAAAGCGATCCGGAGACGCTGCTGACGGGGGTTGCCAAACTTGTAAAGCGGATGGTCGAGTTCGACTATTTCGGGGTGACGCGATTCAGCCTGGAATCGGATCACGTTTCTTTGTGGTTCGCGCTCACGAGGCGGGGCGAGTGGGATATGACAGGCAGTGGTGGCCGGTATCGGAGGAACAAAAGGCGGATTTCGACCGGCCGCGGATCATCAGGGAATACGATTCGTACGTTCGGAGGACACAGCGAGGGCGCGAGGACAGCTCCAGCATCAAGAAATTCCTGGAGCAAGGTTATAAGACGGCGATTCGCATTCCTATACGGCGTGAAGGCCGCCTGATCTCGGCCATCTCGCTGGCCAGCCGTGAACCAAATTGCTATGCAGGTGGAGAGCTCGAACAGCTTAGGAAGCTGCCTTTGGAGCAGGCGGTTGGGGTTGCGTTCTGGCTGGACAAGCGTCGGGAGGATAAATTCCGGTACGACCTTTTCGCGGAGCTGGTGGGCTCGCGATCTCCCGGAGAACTGGCTGAGAGGCTGGTAACGCGTCTGGCGGGGCATTACGGATGGCACCATGTTTCGCTATTCCAGGTACGCGAAGCGGAGCAGGTGTTTCATCTGCTGGCGCAACATTCGGAAAGCGACATCCTCCCTAAGGAAAGCCGCCGCCAGGAGATGAGCGAGGGAGTGCTGGGTTACGTCTACGCGACGAGGGAAAGCGTCAACATTCCGGATTTGCGGGAAACGGAAATAGCCGTGAAATCGATTTCGGACTGGCCGGAAATGCGATCTGAGCTATGTCTTCCGCTGGTGTGGGAAGGCGAAGTGCAGTGGCTGCTGAACGTGGAAGACAAGCGCGAGGACTGCTTCTCGATCGACGAAGAAAACAAAGTTCGGCGAATCGTGGAGCACGCGCAATTGCTGCTGGCGAGGATCTCGCGTCAAAGCCTTTTAGAATCGACGTTCCGTTCGGGCTCGGACGCGGTTTTCTCTACCGACAGCAAGGCGAATATTCTAGACGCTAATCAGGCGGCGGCAAAGCTGCTGGGTTACGAAGCGCCGGAGGAACTGAGCATGCCATTCAGGGAGGTATTCCACGACAAGCAGACAGCGGAAAGGATATTTGAGGCCACGGGTCCGTTTGGACGGGAAGTTGAACTCGAGCGGAAAAATGGAAGCGTTGTTCCGGTACTGATTTCGGGAGCGGATCTTCCGGAGGAATTTTCGCGAAAACTATTCACGGCGAAGGACCTTCGGGTGATCAAGCGGATGGAGAAGCTGGAGAGCCTGAAAAAGCTGTTTGAAGAGTTGGCGGTACAGAGCCATGCGCCGCTGGCCTTAGTCACCACATGGGTGCAACAACTGAAGAGGGGCGCGAGCGTAGAGTCGCATCGGGAATGGGCGACGAAGGTGCTTGGGCAATTAAAAAAGCTGGAGATTTCATACGATCGGCTGGCGCTGTGCGTGGACGCGGGACCGGTGCTTCGACGGTCGGAGAAGCAGCGGCTTGATTTAGGCATCGAGCTAAAGCGCACGGTGGAGGAGTTTCCCGCATCGGAAGGGAAACGGATCCGCATGGAAATTCCGGACGATCTGCAAGACATCAACGGGGACGCGGGGGAGATCTCGTTTATCTTTTCCAGCATACTGGCCTATCTTTTGCGGAGCATCGGGGATGAAGATGCAATCAAGGCCGAGGTGGAGGAAAAGCCTGCGGGGATAAGAGTGCGATTCTCGGCGCCTGCAACGCGGGGTCAAGAGCAGATTGGCCGTAGGCTTGCGAGAGCAAAGTTTGATCTAGCGTTGGGTGAATCGACGATTCAGGCATTCGCAAGCGACAACTCGGCGAGTTACGAGCAGTTTTCAAACGAAGACGAGACCAGGATGGAGCTGACCTTCGCGGTTCAAAAGCAGACGGAGTAGAACGATGGCGACGAAGATTCTGCTGGTCTCCAACAACACGGAAGAGAGCGGGCTGCTGGAAGAGGAACTGACCAAGGTTTTCGAGGAGGATCCCGAGTCGCCGAGCGTGGTATCGGTACAAGTCAGCACCAGCGAGCAGAGCGCGAGGAAGGCGCTGCCCGGCGACTTCAACCTGGTGATCACTCCGCTGAGGATTCGGAAGACACCGACTTCTGCAGTCGAGGAAAACGAGAAGCTGGGGCTGCAACTTTTGAGATGGATGGGTACGAATCAGATGCGGATGCCGTCGATTTTAATAGCGCCCACCTACCCAGACGAGCTGTTGGACGGGGGGCCCGGCCTGGAGCGGATCCATTTCGTGAAGTCGGGCGGAGACATGATCCAGGAGGTGGCGAAACGCTCAAGGAAACTGGTTCATCAGGCGCCTTTGAAGTGCCTTAACGTCGAAGTGCTGGTGAGAGACCGTACGCACTGGGAGTTTAAGCTGAGCGGTCAAGGTTTTCCATACGAGAGCGAGCATACGCTGATCCTGGACGAGGCGAAGATGTCGGAGCTGGTGGAATCTTCGAACGACTTGAGCGTGCCAGGGACTAGCGACTGGTGGAAGGACAAGCTGCTGAAAACGCGCAAAAAACTCGGGGATGCTTTGTGGCCTCACCAGGAGTTTATGAAGCAACTGCTGCAGGCAGTGAACGAAGCGGGTGGCGAGACACATTCGCGGGTGAGATTTGCGGTGACTCCGGACGTGCATGAACTGGCGCTGGAGGTTCTTCCCTCGCCGCAATTGAGTGACGTTTACTGGATGCTGCGTGCGCCGGTATACAGACGCCTGCTTTCCGAACCGCCGAGCGCAGCCGGCACTTTGTTTGAGGGAGGCGAGCGCATCGAATGCCTGATCATCGAAGCGCCGGTTAAGGGTTGGGTGCAGAACCCCGATATCTACTTGGATAATTTGACGCACATTTCGGATGAATGCGCGACGCTTCACGGGTGGCTGAAGCAGAATCAAGAGAAATTCAATCTGGGAGAACCGGTATACGTTCGGCCGGAACCAGGGAAGGGGAATATGGCAAAGCGGGTGCAGGAATTGCTCGAGAGCCGGGAATGGGGAATCGTACATTATGCCGGGCATTCTCATTTCGATGCGAAGAAGAATTTAGGCTACGTATTCTTTCCGGGCGAGACGCCCGAGGCAGTGGATAGCGTAGAGATCACAAAATTCAGCGGCTGGCTGCGGAAAGCGAAGTTTGTGTATCTGAGCAGCTGCAAGAGCGGGGCGGGCCATTTCATGTTTGAGCTAGCCAGCCGGAGGGTATCAAACCTGATGGGATTCCGATGGCCGATCGACGATGAAATGGCGTCTACATACGCGCGGATTTTCTATGAAAACCTGTTCGAGAAAAGGTCGTTTGAGAAGGCGTTTCTGAAGGGTAAACAAGCGATGCACGAGGACTATCCGGATGACCGGATCTGGGCGTCGCCGCTGCTGATTATGCAACTGAGCGAGTCATAGGGGCGCTGGAGGAAAGCGAATGGGGTGGTGGGACAAGGTCTGGCACGACAAAGCGCAAGATTGGGTTTCCGGGTGGCTGAACGAGGGGCAAGTTCCGGCCGGCACGCCACTAGGGGAGATAGAGCCGGATACGGCTTACTTGAACATATTTTTACGCTCGGCTCGAATCGTGAACGTGCGGATAGGCTTGAAGCGGTTTTACGGGGTGGTTCATAGTTACATGAGCGTGCCGCACCGCTCGCAAACCGCGCAATTCAACGCCGTGACTACGCCGAGCGAGCTGAAGAACGTGGATTCGAGCAACCTGGACCGGGTGGTGCAAACGAGATATCGGCTGGTGGGCCCGGTGCCGTATGCGGGCGGGGATGTGGACATGGAGATGGGGCTGTTTTCGATTGCGGAAGCGGATCTTGCGGCTCCGTATCTCTCCTTGCTAGAAAGTCTCTCGAAGGCGGCGGGTGTATCGTTTATCTCGACGGCGCTGCCATTCGCGGCGCCGATCCTGGAGGGGGTGAAGCTATTGACGGGGAGCGAGAAGGACTGCCTGGAGATTGGAATTTCCGAGACGCAACCAAGGCTGCAACAAGGGTATCGGGTAGTGATGCGCGCACCGAAGAACCAAGTCTCGCTGTCAGAACTGAGAATGGATCCGTCGGATTGCCGGCTGCTGGACAAAAACGGGAGATCGATTGCCGATTATCCATATATGGTTTTTGAGGTGCGTGCGGAAGCACGGCGCAGCGACTGGTTCGAAATTCCCGAGCTTGGAAAAGCCTACGCGAGAGTGCAAGAAGCGGTTCGGGAGAATCGAAGAAGAGACGCCGACGCAGCCGTGGATATGTTCCAGCGGATCGCGAAAACGTGCAATGACCTGACGACGGGAGACGCGGAGTTGATCGCGAACAAGGTCAAATCGATGTATGGTCAGGCGGCGCCGAAGGCAGGGACTCGGGAAGGGGTGGAAACGGCAAGGGGCGGCGGAACGCCGACGCCGGCCAGATTGCTTCCGGATCTGAAAGAGCTGAGACTTTATTCGGACTAAGGGTTTCGCGAGGAACGGGTGTGAATCATCGGAAAGCGCAGGGTTATCTTGCGGCGCTTGGGACAGAGTCGGAAGGCGATGATCGAGGAACGCGGCGCGGGGCCGAGCAGCCTCTTGTTCGCCATCTGATTCGCAGGGCCCAAATCGGCATTGGTTCTGGGAATTGCGGTAAAGTGGCCAGCAAATAGCTGCGGGAAGGTGGCGCCGAGCGCGCCGCTTGAGACTATGACGCCCACTGGATTCGAGAGTGCCTTCGTCTAGGGGCTTCGTTTCTGAAGACGGAATGACAGAAGGGAGGTTTTTGTTCATCTTTAAAGCGATCATGAATTTTCTCTGTGCCTCAGGCCGTTCCCGAGGCATTTTTCTCGACAACGATTGTTCCCGTCATCGTGGGATGAATTTTGCAGAAGTATGGGTAAGAACCCGCCTCCTGGAACCGGAACGAGAACGCTTCGCCGGTATCAAGGACCGGAGAAGCAAACTTCTTTTCTGTGCTTGTGGCAGTGTGCGGGATGTCGTCTCCATTCGTCCACGTGACAGTGGCTCCGGCTTTAAGGCTTAGAGATTTTGGCACGAAGCTGAAATTGTCGATCTTGATCTGCGTGTCGTTCGCGGCGTTTACGAGGCTTGCCCCGGCCGCGGAAGTCATCGCCAGAGTGGAATCGACCACCGCAAGCGTATGGCTGCCGGCAATGTAATTTACATGCGTGATGCCCAGAACGTCGCGCAGCTGGCCGGCCGGAACTTTCATCGGCCCTGGTGACGGTGCGGTACCCGGTTGCGGCTGCGGAAATGCGGTGGACATCGCGGTGTGGTAGAAAGTGTTGCCTTCGATCTTCTGCATGGTCTGGTGAATGTGTCCGTTCAATACAGTCACTGAGCCAAACTGCTTCATGTACGACAAAGCTGTGATCCCGTCGTCCGTGCCCCATCCCCATTCGGGATACACAGTCCACAACGGGATGTGCGCAAACACCACAATGGGAGTGCTGCTGCCGCGCCCCGCCAGATCCTTTTGAAGCCACGTCAGTTGTTCTGCTCCAAGGGTTCCGAGGCCGCCCGCCTTCAGATCGACTACATTCACGAGGCCGATAAAATGTACGCCTTTGTGGTCGAAGCTGAACCAACCCGCTCCCTTGGTGTCTTTTCCGTAGCGTTCCAAATACTGCTGGCCGTTATCGACGAGCATGTCGTGTTCGCCGGGTACAAAAAACGTTTTTCCGGATTTGGCCGACCGTAACACTTGATCCAGCGTGTCGAATTCGCTTGGCTTTGAGAGATGACTCAAATCGCCCGTATGAATCAGAAAGTCCGGCGTACGCTCCAGTGAGTTAATTTTGTTAATCGCCTCCTGCAAGGACGCGGTGACGTCAGGGTTCGCGGCTTTGTTGAAACCGATGTGACTATCGCTGATCTGAACGAAGCTGAATCCCGCGCCTCCGCTCATGTCGTGATTTGCGATTTGGCCGAAAGCTTTCGAGCTGAGGACGCCGCCGGTTGCGGTCCAGACCATGCCGGTTCCCGCCCAAGCCATGCATTGCAAAAATCCGCGACGGTCCACCCCGTCTCTATTCGAGTTTTCTTTGATTCGACGAGCCATATCCTTTTCCTTTTGAAACCCGGCGTGTCTCACACGCTCTCAATCAGCAGTACTGAAGCTGCAGCCGAAATATTCCCGGACGTGGTGTTTTTATTTTTCGCCGCGGAAAAAAGTGCAAAATCGCATCATTGACCGGCCCGCTGACCGGCGCTCGCGGGGATAACCGGGAAGCCGGCTTTCAGTTTTCGCCGCTCGACACGTGCCCAGGCGTAAACGAGATCCGTTTCGGCATCTGACAACTTCGCACCTCGATGAATGAGCGTGTATTGCGGCAATGGCATTTCCCGGTTCTTAACCGCAGAAGCTATGTCTGCCAAGAGCTTCTCTTGCTGTTTCAAGGTGTACTGTTGCCACTCCGACACATTTAATCGATTGCGTCCACCGCGGACATCTCGTTCGATCATCCAGGACATGGGCGCTACATAGCTGTACCAAGGCCACCCGGCTTGATTCGAGTGGCAATCCATGCACGAACGCGAGAATACTGCGGCGATTTGCGAAGGAAGCTTTAGCTCGCTCGCCGGATGCTTACTAAAGTCGATTTGTTTGGGCGCTCCAAATGGATGAACTGCAATGGAGCAGAGGGCAAATAAACTCAGGAAGGCTCCGCTAGCTATCCAAGGATGTTTCGCCCAAACAGTTTTCACAATTGGGAATACCGCATTAACTGCGGTTTTATTCCAGCGTCCGTGGGATTACCCGGAATATGGGATGAGAGCAGGCGAGTTCTAAGGGATCTGAAAGCCAGATTATTATGACAGGCCGA
>JBAUUG010000565.1:0-1648 GCA_049582585.1 Bryobacteraceae bacterium
GCCATCACCTATTTCTCGCTTTGGGCCACGCGTCTCTCCGGCTTTTTGCCCGATGTCGCCAGCCATCCCGATCGCAATCTTTCGGCCTGCTCCCGTGACCTCGCCGGCGCCATGCTTCGCGCCCACATCGGCAATCTGCCGGCCCTTGCTTGGAATCGGGACACCGCTCTCGATCTGCGCCGTTTTCTCATCCGCCAAATGGAAGAACACGTCGAGCGGCGGTTCATCACCCCAGCCATTCTAGAGGGTCTCTGATTACGCTTTATGGATTCTTTTCAGGACACGGTCTTAAAGCTGAAGCGTTACTGGGCCGATCGCGGCGCGATTATTCAGGAGCCCTACGATCTCGAAGTGGGCGCGGGCACCATGGCGCCCGAAACCTTCTTGCGCGTCCTCGGGCCGAAGCCCTACAAAGTCGCGTATGTTCAGCCCAGCCGGCGTCCGGCCGACGGCCGGTATGGAGAAAATCCAAATCGCCTGTACAAGCACCAGCAGTTGCAAGTGATCTTGAAGCCCACGCCCGATGACGTCATCGATCAATATCTCGGAAGCCTCGAAGCTGTAGGTATCGATCTCCGCAAGCACGACGTCAAGTTTGAAGAAGATAACTGGGAAGCGCCGACTCTTGGCGCATGGGGCGTCGGCTGGCAAGTCATGCTCGACGGTCTCGAGGTCACGCAATTTACCTACTTCCAACAATGCGGCGGCATGGATCTTGACCTGGTCTCGGCGGAAATTACTTATGGCCTCGAACGCATCGTTGCGTTTCTCCAGAACGTAGATAGCGTTTACGACATCGAATGGGCGCCCGGAGTGAAATATGCCGATGTGCGCCTTGCCGAGGAAGAGCAGTTTTCCGTCTACAACTTCGAGATGGCAAATGTGGATCGTTTGTGGCGTCTGTTTTCAGAGCACGAAGCGGAATGCGCTGAGCTGCTTGCGAAATGCAAACCCGGCCAACTACGCTTTCCTGTACTCGCCGCGTATGACCAGGCGGTGAAGTGCTCGCATTTGTTCAATATGCTCGATGCGCGGGGCGCAATCAGCGTAACGGAGCGGGTCGGCATCATCGCGCGAGTGCGAAAGCTGGCAGTCGGCGTGGCGGAAGCCTGGGTGCGGCAGCAGTTTCAAGCAGAGGCCGTTGCCTGATGCCTGACTTCCTATTGGAAATCGGAACGGAAGAGATTCCGGACTGGATGATTGACAACGCGCTTGCCGATTTGCAGTCCAAATTTCAGGCTGCGTTTGGCGCATTCGGCGGGTCAGCGCTGGTTACCGAAGCCACCCCTCGCCGTTTAGTCCTATGGGCCAAAGATTTGTCGGAGCGGGCGCCCGATATGCAAACCGTCATCCCCGGCCCATATGTTTCGGCCGGCGAAAAGGCTGCGCAAGGGTTCGCTCGAAAGCAGGGCGCGACGGTCGATGCGCTTGCGAAAATGTCGGACCCGAAGGGTGAGCGCTATGTCTTTCATCAGCTCGCAAAAGGCCAGTCGGCCGCCCAGGTACTGAGCGAAAAACTGCCTGAGATCGTCGCCAATATTCATTTCCCCAGGACCATGTATTGGACCGGAAAGAATGGCGTGCGCTTCATCCGGCCCATTCGCTGGATTCTCGCTCTCATGGATGACCAAATCATCCGCTTCACTGT
>JBAUUG010000566.1:0-8068 GCA_049582585.1 Bryobacteraceae bacterium
GCCCAAAGCTCAATCCGGAAACTCATGATGACGGCAGTGCGCGGGTTTACATTTGGAAGCATTCTCACCTGGAGCCGAGCAAGCCGCAGGGTAAAAAGACCGACGCTGAGGAGAGCGAACCACTGAAGGTGCAGCTCACTACGTTCAAGAATTGGGAAGAAGTTGGAAGCTGGTGGACTGCCCTAGCCTCGCCGCAAGCAGCCGTTACACCGGCTATTCAACAGAAAGCGAGCGAGATAACATCCGGCTTGTCGTCGGAGGCCGAAAAGGCGAGAGTGATTTACAAATATGTGGCGATGAGATTCCGCTACATCTCGATCTCGCTCGGAATGGGAAGATACCGCCCGCACAGCGCGGAGGAGGTGCTTGCTAATCAGTACGGGGATTGCAAAGACAAGCACACACTGTTCGCCGCACTTCTAAAGGCGGCAGGTATTCAGGCTTGGCCTGCGCTGATCGGGGCCGGTTTGAAATTGGATGCAGCGGCACCCTCGCCCGCGCAGTTCAATCACGTCGTCACCGTGCTCCGGGAGGATGGAAAATACGTGTGGTTAGATACCACGGCTGAGGTGGCGCCATTTGGACTGCTGAATCAGGTCATTCGCGACGAGCAGGCGCTGGTGATCCCTACCGCGGGCAAAGCGTTTTTGTTGAAGACGCCTGCGGATCCGCCGTTCCCGACATCCAACACGGTCGAGGTGAGTTCGTCGTTAGCTGCGGATGGCACTCTCAAGGCCCATTTTGATCTGCGGATGGAAGGAGATTTTGCTCTCGCCTTACGAAGCGGCTTCCGCCAGCTTTCGCCCTTGCAGTGGCAGACGCTCGCACAGCAGATTTCTTATTCTTTTGGCTATGCCGGCGAGGTCAGCGGCGTTGAGGTTGAAAACCTGGAAGATATCGAGAAGCCGTTCCACTACAGCTACGATTACAGCCGTAAGAATTATTCCGATTGGGAGGAGCATAAGATCACGGTTCCCTTGCCGCCGGCCACATTCGGACCTGGTGATGAGGCAGAAAAGCCGAAAGAAGCTTTCTGGAGCGGCGCTCCGGGCGCATCTACTTACCGCAGTTCCATGCGCCTACCCCCTGGTTTTTCGCTTGAAGTTCCCGCTGACACGAGGCTTGCGAGCGACTTCGCCGACTACTCCGCGCATTACTCCCTGAAAGACGGAACTCTGTTTACTGAGCGCAAGATGGCCATCAAGGAATCGAAGATTGCTGTTGACCAGTGGGCGGCCTATCAGAAATTCAGCAAAGGTGTTCAAGCCGACCAGACCACATTCCTGTCACTATCCTCAACCGAGGCCGAGGCTACCAAACCGACGATCAAAGAAAGGTCTTCTGAAAGCAACCCTGAAGCCGAGCAGTTGTTGAATCGCGCGGCTCAGGCAATGCACGTGCAGACCATCAATGAGGCCCGGGATTTGGTTGCTCAGGCGGAGCGAGTAAACCCGAAGGAAGCCAGGCTCTGGGCCATGAAGGGATACCTTGCGATGATCTCGGGACAGAGGGAAGAGGCAATTACCGACTGCCGAAAGGAGATTCAATTTCATCCCGACGAGATCCCGGCTTACCAGGAACTGTCGGCCATGCTGCTGCGGGCCGGACGACGCGAAGATGCGATTGAGACGTTGCGCACCGCTGTTGCAGCAAGCCCGGAGAATGAAACCGTGGCTACTATGGCAGCCATGCTGCTGATGGAGGTGAAGCGATACGCGGAGGTATTGCCGATACTCGAAAAGGCGATCGCCGCGCAACCGCAGAATTACCATCTCCGGTCTCTGCGCACAAGAGCTCTGCTGGAGGGCGATCAAAAGGAACAGGGTCTCGCGGAAGCGCAGGCGATTGCCAAAGCAACATCGGAACCAACGGTTCTGAACGACCTTGCGTACAACTTGGCGGAAACCGATACGGCGATGGGCACGGCTGAGGCATGGGCGCAAAAAGCATCAAGCCAAACCGAGCAGGATTGCGCTCACGCCAGTCTCACCACTTTCGAACAGAAAGATCTTCAGGCGGTCAACTTATTAGCCGCGGAGTGGGACACACTCGGTTGGGTGTATTTCAAAGAGGGGGACGCGTCTAAGGCCGAACGGTACGTGGATGCGGCATGGCTCTTGAGCCAGAATGCGGACGTTGCCGATCACCTGGGCCAAATTTACGAAAAACAGGGTAACCAAGCCGAGGCGATCCACATGTGGCGGCTTGCACTGGCATCGAAGAGCGATCACGAAGATTCCAAGGAGCGGCTGCGAAAGGCCGGCGTACCGCTTTCCGAACCCATAACCAGGAGCGCAGCTAAATCGGGCACGATCTCTGCTGGTGAGGAATTGGGCAAGCTCCGGACCATAAAAATTCCCGAGCTGCCCAAACAGACCGGCGCAGCCGAGTTCTTCATTCTCCTGTCCAAAGGCGGCATCGAGGACGTTCGAGTCATCGGCGCGTCAGATGCATTGAAGGGTGCCGAGAGCGTGCTCGGAACGACGAAGTACGAATTCCCATTTCCGGATGAAGGCCCTGAAAAGATCATCCGGCGCGGCATACTATCGTGCTCGACGTACACCGCTCCGAGCTGCCAATTCACGATGCTTTTGCCGTCTACAACCACGACGGCGCAGGCAAAAGAGCCTCAGTAAACAAAGCGCGTGTCTCCGCCACGCGCAAAGCTTCCATCATCAGTCATGCTATAAGCATGTCCAAACGCACGCACAAGAAACGGCTGATTCTCGTCACCGGAGCAACCGGCACCCAAGGCGGAGCCGTAATGCGGCATCTACTGCAAAAGGGCTTTGCGGTTCGCGCTCTCACGCGTCATCCAGATAAGCCGGAAGCCGCAGCCCTGATCAACCAGACGGGCGTCGAGGTTGCCGGCGGCGATTACGAAGACAAACAATCTCTTCTCCGCGCCCTCGAGGATGTGCATGGCGTGTTCGCCGTGCAGACCCCTTATGAAAGCGGAGTGGAGGCTGAGGTACGGCACGGAGTCACTCTCATCGACGCTGCGCACACCTCCGAGATCAGCCACTTTGTTTACAGTTCCGTCGGCAGCGCGGACCAGAATACCGGAATTCCGCATTTCGACAGCAAATGGAAAATCGAGGAGCACCTTCGAGGAACCGGCATGCCGTACACCATTGTTCGTCCTGTGTACTTCATGGAAAACTGGCTGCGCATGAAGGACCAGATCGCACAAGGGCAGCTGAAGCTGCCGCTTACCGCTGAGACAATACTGCAGCAAGTCGCGGTCGACGACATCGGCGCTTTCGTCGCCACGGCTTTCGAACACCCTGGCAAATGGCAGGGAACGGCAACGGATCTCGCGGGGGATGAATCGTTCATGGATCAGATCGCGCAGACATTGCAGGCGAGCTATTCCCAAATATCCTGGGACGACTTCGAGAAACAGGCGGGGCACGAAACGGCCATCATGTTCAAGTGGTTCCAAAATGTCGGATACCACGCGGATATTGCTGCGCTCCGTCAGGCACAACCCGGTCTGATGAGTTTCGAGCGCTGGCGGAACACCTACTGGCCGGCGCCTGCCTAAGCTGCTTATTGCTCTCCGCTTTTGCCCGTCATCTTCCGAATAAATGTCACCTCGGATGGCAGGTACGCTACCCCGTTCTCATGAAAAATCTCGTGGAACCAAACCGGAGGCGCGCGGTTCACATAAGGTTCCTGCCAGGAATCCCAGGGCAAATAAGTCTGCGTCTTCCCCGCCGCGAATCCCCAGTTGATCGCTCCCACTTTGTACCGTTTGGCTATCGGCATCGTGCCTTGAAAGGTGCTCTTCGCGCCGCGCGCCATGTACTCAGTGCAGATGAGGGGTCTTCCGTATTGCTGCAGCGATCGCACGCGCTCCAGAAACTCGTCCGGCACGCCGTAGTTGTGAAATGAGACGATGTCGGAAAGCTCCAACTGCTCCTTCGCCATCGGCTCCAAATTCTCAGAATCGAACCAGTCGCCGTGCCACACGCCGCTGGTTAGGGGCTGCTCCGGTTTCTCGGCTCGAGCCCACGCGAAGGCCTTGGGCAATAGCGCCAGGACGAGTTCTACCTTCCGGCGCGGCTCTGAGGGTCCATAGCTCGAGTCATTCGTATTGTCAGGTTCATTCCAGACGTCCCAGGCCAGAATTCTTTTGTCATGGGCAAAAGCGCCGACGACGCCCTCTACGTATTCTTCAAGGCGCGGATACTCCGATGGATCGTCCAAGGCTCTTGCGCCGGGACTTTGCACCCACCCCGAGTTGTGTACTCCAGGACTTGGCGCGCGCTGATTCCCGAGATGCGGAAAGGGGTCCCAGCAAGAATCGAACAGGACGAATAATGGCTTTATCTTGTGCTTGTCACAAATCTCCAGGAACGTGTTGATCCGCCTTTTGAATCCCTCTTTGTCTTGCTTCCAGAGCAAGTCGTGCAGGAACACGCGCATGGTGTTCATCCCGAGATCTTCGGCCCAGCCCAGTTCCATATCGATGCGCTTCGGATCGAACGTGTCAGCCTGCCACATCTCCAGTTCGTTGATTGCGTCGGCTGGGATGTAATTGCTTCCTGCCAGCCACGGCTCATGCTCGTACCATTGCCTGGCCGCCGCTTGTGTCCAGCGGTCCGATTGAGCTGCCGGGGGCTGCTGCGCGACCAGGAGCGCAGAGACCAGCGAAATGCAAATTCCGAATCGGGTCAGCTTCACTGTCCTACCCCTCTATTCCTCACCAGCTCAATTCTGGTGACGCTCTCGTGCCGGAACGTGTATTCGACTTGTGATCCGGCGACTTCGGCCGTCGATCGAACCGGCGTCACCAGATTGGGCCGCACTTCATCATTCCCTTCATAGATGCTCCGAGCGTAAACGGATTCCACCGACGCGTTAGCCTGCGCATCGAATCCACTTACAGAAATTGCAGCGGGGATGTCTTGGGTCAAGTGACGGTTTACACAGAAAAGAGTGAGTTTATCGCCGTTCTTGTTTAGCGCCGCGACCACATCCAGATAGGGGACGTTCAGGATCTGGGGCAATCGCGTAATCCCGTGATGCACATCATAGTGACCCGAGTCGCTCTCAACCGCAACGGGAACATCGGCATCAGCCGTCGAGTACAAACGAAAGACGTAATATGCGGGCGCGGCGTAGACTCGGCCTCGTTTTTTCCAGATTCCTGCAAACTCGATAATGCCGGTCATGTCGGAGATCGGCACAATATCCGCATTCTGCATCAGCATATTGAAGAAGCCGGCCGTTCCAATCGCGCCTGCCATGTTGTCGTAGCGCGGCGCATCCGCCATAGTTTCGCCGTCGCAGCACACGAAGAGCCACTCCGTGAACGCGATGTGTGCCTTATCTCGAAAGTTTGGCGATTGGTTGATCTGATCCTGTATCGCGCGCAACTTCCGCCCCAGCTCGACAGGCAGCGCAAATGTATCCTCGGCCATCTCGTCCGTCGAAGCATTATGGCTTTCCGTGCGATCCGTCGTCACCACGAAATGCGTCGAAAGATAATCGAACGTGTCCGGCGGATCAGTTAACTGCGCGGCGTTCCACTTCTGATAAACGTCGGGATCTTGACCCGTGGCGGTCAACCGCGCGTGGGGATCGACGGCGCGAATAGCTTTGCTGAACTCGGCCGTTCGGCCCGGCAGCTCTTCTAATGTGGGATTGCCCAGATTCCAATTTCCCCACAGCTCATTTCCTAATTCCCACAGCAGACCCTCATGCGTGCTCCAGTGCTGGTCGACGTATCGCACCCAATCCGCAGCTTCCTGCGGCGTGCCGCTTCCGAGGTTCAATGCGATCTGCGGCTGCGCGCCGATTAAGCGGCAGAATTCCAAAAACTCATCCGTTCCGAACTGGTTGTACTCCGGAATGCCCCACGCGATATTCAGCATGCCGACTCGCTTGTCCCGAGGGCCAATGCCATCGCGCCAATGATAGGCCGAAGTGAAGTTTCCGCCGAACCGGACCAGCGGCGTCTTCATCGCCTTCGCCAGCGCAATCATTTCAGGGTCGAGTCCGTCAATCGCGTCAGCCGGCATGAGGCTGGCTTCATCGATCAGCGCGCGTTCATCACCCTGTACCTGGATAACGAAGTCGGCGGGCTCGAGCGGCCTAAGCTGCCTCGGCGGAACCTCGAGCGTGAAGGGGTATTTGCGCCAATCGCTAGTCGGCGCTTCAAAGCTGAAGTGAGTCAGCATCTGATCCGGATGATTCCGCCGCCGAAGCGAAACGTCAATCTGGCTAGGCCCGCTCAGATGTTTCACATAGATGCCTCCGCTGTATTGCGATTCGCGGTGAATGGGCACAAAGATCTTTTGCCTGACGCCGGTCTCCCGTCCAGGGACTCCTATGATCTCAAGCGATCGCCAGGAATTGGCCGCATCGCCCCAATGAGGCTCATAACGGTTGCCTTCGGTCGCCTCCAGCGGTTCCCACGGCAGCGGCAATCCAAGCTGAGAAGCGCGCGCCAGATCCGGTTCATCCTGAATCATTCGCGCGATGGCCTGGGCACTCCACAGATTCTCTTCGAAACTAGGGTTCTGAAGAATCTCCGCCCATAAGCCGTTGTAGGTCGAATTGCCAATCGGCTCCAGGAAACTGCCGAAGATGGTTGGCGGGATTTTGTAATTCGCGGGGTTTGACGCATTCACCCGGATGTTCACGGTTTCCGGGCTTTGCGCGGCTAAGGAGGCACCTACCTGAAGCGTGAATGCGGCCAGAAAGGCTGATGCGATTTTCATAGCGGTTTACGTCAGATCGAATTCCAGGCGCGTGACGGAGGCCGGTGCGAATTGAAAAACCAGCGGAGAAGCATCAGGTACAGCTTTCTCGGCCGGCTCGAGCCCATGCGGCTGGTCGAACGTATTATGCGCGTGAATATCGGTCGAGGTCAGCACGGTAGCGCGTCCGCCGGAGACTTTCGCGTCGCGCACATGGATTTCGGTATCCTGCGCATTGCGAATATCCGGATTGACGACCGTCAACACAACATGCTTCCCGTGCAGGGAACAGGATCCGCTGAGTGCGGCGAGACCCTTGGCCGAATCGCGATTCAGGGATGGCGCGCCAAATAGCGTTCGAACGGAAGTTCCGCCCTGGTGCGCGGCGTACATCTGGAACACGTGAAAAACCGGAGTCACCGCGAAGCGATCGCCGACTGCCACGAATGATGCGTTGATGTTGTTGATGAGCTGCGCCGTGTTTGCCATCGCGATTTTCTCCGGGTGGCGATTAAAGATGTCGAGCGTAATGCCGGAAACCAGCGCATCGCGCAGCGTCGGCCAGTACGCCCAAAGGTAACTGGGATCGATGGTCGGATCAGTTTCGTGCCAGGCGCCCCATTCGTCCACGACCAGCTTCACTCGATGGTCGTTGTCGGTCTCGCTCATAATTTGCCAGTGATTGCGGATCAATTCCTCCATGTATCCGGCATCCGACAGCAGTGCGTACCATTGGTCCTCATTGAACTCAATCGATTTGCCCTTGCTCGCGCCGCCGCAGTAATAATGCAGGGCTATTCCGAAGACGTTGCGGAGCGGTCCCTTGTTCTTCTCGGTCAGCTTGGTGAAAAACGAACGGGTCCATGCATAATCCGCCACATTGGGACCCGATGCGATAAGCGCCAGGTCGACATCGTAGCGCGGAATCCATTCGCTGAATCGGCGGAACTCGACCGCGTACTCGTCCCCGGTAAAGCTGCCGCCGCACCCCCAGCTTTCATTGCCCACGCCCCAATAGCGAACCTTGAACGCATCCCGATCGCCGCCTTGCGCGCGCAGATCAGCCAAAGAAGTCGTTCCAGCGGGAGAGTTGCAATATTCGATCCATTCATAGAAATCGAATGGAGTCAGGCTGCGCAAATTGGACGCAAAGTACGGCTGCGCTCCAACCAGCTTGCAGAACCGTGCAAACTCGTTCGTGCCGAACTCGTTCGGTTCGTACTTCTGAGGACCGTCGGGGGCCTTTTCGAGATATGGCGTGTTGGCCCAAAAATTAGTTCGTCTGGGACGCCGCTCGCGAGGTCCCACGCCATCTCGCCAGTTGTAGCTATCGGCGAAGCAGCCGCCGGGCCAGCGGA
>JBAUUG010000567.1:0-23559 GCA_049582585.1 Bryobacteraceae bacterium
TCTGTCTAAAATCCCGAACAGTGCGAGCGTGGGTGTACGAACGCGCTGCAACGTTGCTGTCGGATCGTAGAAGAGAGCAGCTTGCAAGGCAGCCAGCATCGCTGGCGCGGCGGAGTGGTCATTCCCGGAGGAATCCGCATATAGGGGAACCAGGGCTGCTTCTCTGCCACGCTCAACGCTTCGCCCGCCGCACTCCAGTTCGAGTCCGTCTGCAATGCGAGAAACATCGTTCGTTCAAAGGCGAGCGCACGAGACGTCTGTTCCTGGGTGAAGCGGCCGTGTTCGCGCAAGACCTGCCCAAGTTCGTACAGAACATTTTCCGCGATGCTTTCACTTGGCGCGCTCTTCAAAATCATGAACGCGAGCGGAAAACGCGTTGCAACAATAGGCGCCACCCAACCGCCATTGCTGAATCCCCAAACACCGATGCGATGCGCGTCCAACGCCGGATCGGTTTTGATTGTGTGGAGCATCGCGAGGACGTCATCGGCCTTGGAATCGGGACTGGTATCGCCAGTTTCCAGTGGACTCGCCGGTGCCGCGCTGGTCATAGGTGATCACATTCAGCCCGTGCGAAACGAAGTACGGAATGAGAAACCCCATCGCGCGCGTCTCCTCATCGGCGCCGTGAATTAAGATGATTGTCGAGGATCGCCCGGCTCCAGGCGCGTGCCACATCGAGGTGCCTATACGACCGGGACCCTTGTCAATCACGAATCGCTTCTCCGCAATTGGAGAAATCTGCGAATCTAAAATGAACGTCAACTTAGGGGAGCTATCGCTTCGGTATTCCTGGCCCGAGATGCGTTCGGGCGTTTCGATCCGCCGCGTCTTTGCATCGTAGTACTGTATCTCTGAATCGTCCGGCGGTTCAGCCTCGATTCCGACGTACACGGTTCCTCCGGCTACCCGATAGGCGCCCGGCTTCAGAGTCGACTCCGCTGCGTGTTCGTTCTTCGAACTGGCGAGAATTGTGCAGGCGGCAAGAGAGCTGGCCGGAAGCTCAAATAAACTCTGTCCTCGGCATTTGGCCGCCCCGGCCAGTGTCGGCGAAGGTGAGGATCAATGAACTGCTTGCGCGGCGGCTTTTCCTCATACGCCTCGTGACGAATGACGATGAGTTCCGCATATGTAATCCTCTCAGTCAATAACGAGATAAAGAATTGCGCATTCATATATGAGCACGCAGGGGAAAGTAGATCTTGTGTAGTCGCAAACAGTTTAGGAATCCAGGTGAAGCTGCTCAGCCGAGCCTGAAATTCACCGCTACCGGAAAGTGGCTTTTACACCTCAAAACGGCTTAACCACGTCTTCGAACTCTTAATTTGACGCTTATGGGGCGGAACCCGCGGCCGCCCAGTTCGGTCATCCCGCGCGGCAGCCCTACTTGCTTAACTTCTTGAAGTACTCGGCTACGGCATCGCGATATTTTTCCGGTGAGGATTCGGGCGCGGCTATGCGCGCGCCTGCGGCCTGCTGCTGGCCTACGCGGCGGCTCAGCTCCAATTCCAGCCGTTCAAGACTGCGAACGGCATCCTGGCTGATTCTTGTGTCCAGCAAACCTTGCTCAGCTCCGGTCAGATGCCTGAGATTTCCTAACGCGCCATCAATGTATCCGTTGAGAGCGCGGTCGCGTGGATCAACCTGGTTTCGCAGCGCCTGCAAATCTTGAATGGCATCCTGCACGCCGCGGCCGCCGATCATAGGCGCGCCATCTCCCTTCGCGCTCCGAACGCCCTGCTGTGCTTGCTCGCCCGGTTCTTCCGCGCGCCGCTCCAATTCTTCGCGAAGAGCGCGCGCTTCGGAAAGCGCCTGAGCGGATTTTTCATCCTGCCCATTCTGGCCTCCGGGATTACCCGATTGCAGCGCCTCTTCTACATCGCGCAACTCGCGGCTGAGCTGTTCCAATCCCGCAGTCACGCTATCTTCCATGCCGAGATTCCGTTCCCCATAACCGTCCCGAATCCATTCGGCATTCTTTTGCATCCGTAGCGCCAGCTCCTTCTGCTCAGCATCGGAAAGCGCCTTCCGCAATTTGGAGGAAGCGTCCGGTTGCGCGGCGGCCATGCGCCGTTCTTCCTGTTGCATTTGCTGCTGCAGCTGCTCCACCTGTTGAGCTAGTTTGTCCTTCTCCCCGGCCAGAGCTTTCTCCTGGTCGGTTGCTGAACGCTTCGGTTCCGTCTCCCGCTGCCAGTACCGGCGCCGATAACCGAAGCGGAGACTATTCGGATCGTCCATTTCAGGCATGCCCTCGCCGCTGGGAGTTGCGCCCAGGCTTCCGGAGGACTCGCTGCCTGCGCGCAATCCTTCTCCGTACATCTGCTTAAGGCGGTTTGCGACATCTTTTTGGGCGTCGGCGATCTCCTGAGCGCGCCGGGCCAGATCTGAGATGGAACTCCCCGCTTGCCGATGGAGCGCATCGTTCAAGAATTTTTGGGCTTCCGCAAGTTCAGCCGCAGCGCGTCGCTGGGCGGTGCGATCGCGATCCGTTACCGCTTTCCGCATCTCGTCTTCAGCACGCTCGATTGCGTTCGTCGCCTGCCGCATGGCTTCCGCCATTTGCCGGCTCTGTTCCTGCGATTGCGAGCTTCGCGTACCCTGCCCGGCTTGCCCGCGCCCTGACGCGGAAGAGGACGCGCTCTGTTGCCCGCTTTGCTGCTGTGAGCTCGATTGTTGGCTGCCGGAGTTCTGCGCGAGCTGCTGCATCTGCTGCTTTAGTTCTTCCGCTTCCCGCCGCAACTGCTCTTCTTGCCAGCGCTGTTCGAATCCTTGTTGCTGCGCGCTTTGCGCCGCCAGCTCCTGTTGCCTTCCGGCGAGCATTTCCAAGCGTTGAAACGCGTCGTCGATGGCTTTCTGTTGATTGCTCGCCGTGGAAGATCCGGATTGGCCGGTTTCGTATTGATTCTTGGTCGTATCCAGCTCGAGATCGAACATCCGCGCCAGATCGCGTTGCGCGCCGCCCATGCCGCCGCCGCCGCCGGCTTGCCCGAACGCGACCTGAATATCGCGGTATTTCGATTCGATCCGAAGCAGCGCCTGCAGCGCTTTCTGCTCCGGAGGAAGGGCGTCTTTCCATTGAGCGGACTTCAATTTCCCAACGGCATTCGACATTTCAGCGGAGGCCTGCTGCATGGTTTTCGAGAGTTCTTGAAAGTCGGAGCTTGCCGCATCCAGCTCGCGGTTTGCCATGCGTCCGGCCATCGTCTCAGCCTGCTCAGCCAGCTTCGATTGAACGCTCGAGAGAAATCTCGCATCTTCTTCAAGCGCGGCACGGCCCTTGTTGCTGTTCCTAAGCTCGTTGAAAGTCGCGGCGATAATCTGCTTCTGTCGAACGGAAATGTCCTGATCCCCGCCGCTGCCGCCGCCCATTCCAGCGCCGGATTGCGATTGTGTGAATTTGAATTCGAAGGGCTCCGTTTGCGCAAAGACGATATCGGTGCGGGAGGTGGTGTTCGCGTCGCGCGCCGTTGCATAGAAACTGACAAGATCGCCCGGAACCGCCTTGAAGTTCTCAAAGTAGAGCGTGGCCGTGGCTTCGGTTTCTCTAGCGCCGTTCGTCTTCAGCAGCGGCACAACCTGTTCCGGGGCGCCATTGATCGAGTAATGCAGCTCGAGACCCTCCACCCCGAAATCGTCCGAAGCTTCAATGGTGACGGGAAGCTCCTCGATGGGACTGACATGCGGATCGGCGCCCGGCTTTAGAATCTTCACGGACGGCGGCTCGTCTTTTTTGGCTTCGATGAAGTAATCGTCGCTGATGCGTATCGTCTCTGCGCCATCGAGCGCCGCGACGTGATAAGAACCGTCCCTGTTAATTGGGAGTCGCGCGGTCAACCAGTTTCCTTGGCCTCCATTGACCGTCCTGGCGAGTTCAATTTTCGACCCGTTGTCGAGAACCAGCAAGCCGCGATCAAGCGGGCGGTCGGTCAACACCGCGATATCGGCCTGAGTGCCCGCGACCGCTCGCACATCGCCGCCGGGATCTTCTACCACGTCCTTCAATCCGAGCGCCGATGGAAAGTGTAGAGCTACGCGCACGCGCTTGACACCGGGCAGATCCTTTACGCCAATGGTGTAGTGCTTCGATTGCGCGCTGCCGGCTTGCACATAGTATTCGACCGGATCCGAAAGGCCCGCGAACAGAAAATGATACGCGCTCCCGTCCGTTTTTGGAGCCATCGCAATTTCGTCCCACTTCGGAGCTCCGCCGTACCTGGCATGGATGGTGACGTTGTGCGCCGCGAATCCGAGCAGCTGAGCGGTAATCAATTGGTCGGATTTTCGCCGGATGGTTTTGTTCCCGGGCTGAACCGCGATGTCATACAGCGGCCGCTTGCCGGCATTCGCGCTGCCGGTCCAGAGCAGGGAAGCGCCGTAACCCCAATATTCCGGTCCGGCCGTAATCAGCCACAACAAAATTGCCCCCGCAGCAGCTCCGGCCCCTAGAAACGCGAATAGGGAACGCGTTGGCGTGAGTTGTTCCGGTTGATGCTCTCGCGCGATATTCAAGGCGTCTTCAGCCACCAGCTCAGTGAAGGGATTTGCCGCATCTGGCCGCTCGGCGACAGTCAGCAGCCGTTCTTCAAAGCCGGGAATGCGCCGCTCGGCCAAACGGGTAATCCGGCGCCTGTTCAGCTTCAGCACAGGAACCGCAAGCAAGAATGAAACTGCGGCGGCGAGCGCGAGAAACAGCAGAATGCGTAGAGGAACAACAAGGCGGGGCGCGAACTGATAGCGGTTGCTGAGCCAAACTAGCGCTGCCGTGAGCAAGAGAGCCAAAGCCGTCACCAGGGCTGCTCCTCGCGCGGCCGCAAATAGTCGAAAACGCAATCCAAGGCGTCGCAAGTAAGCATTCAGTTGTTCGAGCGCCGTCATGCCGTCTGCCTTTCTTTCAAGTATCGGCTAGCGAAAACCGACTCAATCAACGCCGCCAACAAAACAAAAACGACGAAGTACCGCCATAGGCTGAAAGGACGAGTCTGTGATTCAACCTTGCCGGATTCAGTCTCAACGGCTGTATTCCCAGTATTGCGCCACAAATCGAGCGTCTCATCCGGCACAGTCGTCAGGTCAGATTCCCGCCGGTCCGCGTGTACCGCCATCAGCAGCCGATGGCCGTCCGCGCGCTGCACTTCGTAGAAACCGTTTTGTCCCAAATCGAAACTGAGCGCTTTGGTTGCCTCGCTAAGAGAAAGTTCATGCGTTCCATCAGGCCCGATGACATCGGCTGCCGTACCCTGATTGCGAGTGCGGCGCAAAGCGATCGGCGTGCCTGTGACAACGCTCGAGAGGGTTTCCAGGCCGCCAGCCAGATAGCGGCCCGTTTGAACCACGAACGGAAGAAATGACGCGTGCAGAGGGAAATCGTTAGTTGAATTGTCCAGCATCGAAGCGAAAGTCAGAATCCGCCCCTCGCCCGCCGCTTCTTCCACCAGCAACGGAGACCCGTCGGCGAGCCTTGCGATCACTTGGGCCCCGGCCTTTGGCGAGACCCGGGCGGTTTCAGTGAATTGAACGTTTTCAAGTTGGCCGGAGCCAAGCAGCACAGGGTTCTGAGTATCGACATGACCGGCCCCCTGCGTCTGATGAACGCCTGATACGTGATCGCCCGATAGCGCCACGCGCCCCTCGCGTTCTGTGTTCGGTCCTACTGCGATCAACGCCGCGCCGCCTTTGCTCACGTAATCGCAGAGCGCTCGCGCCACTGTCGCGTCCAAATCGCCAAGATCGCTCAACACAACGAATGCGAATTTCGACAGGTCGTCCAGAGGAGCTTGCGCGATTGGCGCGGATTGCACCATCAATCCCGTATCCGGCGCCGATTCCATCGCCGCTTTGTAGTAGAACGCTTCACGCGCGCGGCCCCCTCCATATAGAAAAAACACTCTACGCGGATCAGACCGCTCGATCGAGAACGGGAAGGAATCGTCGTTCGGCAGCGCATCGTGGGGCTCGATGCGGATTTCGCCGCGATGGGCTCCATAGGGAACATCGAACGATAAGAACTCGACTTGTGCGCGTCCGTTTGCGGGAACCGTCAACTCCTTTGAGGCAATCACGCGATTATCGAGCACCAGCGACGCTCTTCGCGTTGCGGCCTCTGTCTGCCATCCGGCTACCATCGCGGTGATGCGGGTATGCGCCGGATCGTAAACGTGGGTTGGCGCGGTGACTGTCTCGACCGCCCAATTGGATGCCTTGCGCTCGCCCACTCGATGCAATTTCAGAGCAGTCCGCGGCCCTAGCTGCAAATCCTTGAAATCCACGGGCATGGAGGTTTGCTGCATATCGCTGATCAGGTTGACGTCGAGCCGCATGCCGCTGCTTTGCTCCATCACTCGCAGCGCGCGAACCAATTCGCCAAAAGAGCTTGCGCGATCATCGGGCTGGATGGAATCAATGGCGGCGCTGAGAATCCCACGGTCGCTCTCCGGTTGCGTCAGATTCTCGATGTGTGAATCAAAGGCAATTACCTGCGCCAGGTCCTGGCCGTGCAAACCCTCCAGCACGCGATGCGCCTGGAGTTTCGCCGCCTGTATGCGGTCTCCATAACGCATGCTGAAGGACCGGTCTATAGCGATCACGGTCAGCTTTCTACGCGTCGACATTGCGGCTCTGCGGTTGACGAACGGATTAGCAAAAGCCAGCGCCAACAATAGCAGCAGCGCGATGCGCAGCGCGAGCAGTGTGAAATAGCGGAGCCGCCTGTGTTTGACGGAGCTTTGCACTCTACGCTCGAAGAACATCAACGAGCTGAAGGGTTGCGGCGTGCGCTTGTACTGGCGGAGAAGATGCAGCCAGAGAGGAAGCGCCACGGCTGCGATGCCCGCGAGAAACCAGGGGGAGAGGAAACCCATTGCTGAGGCGAGCTCTTTGCGTCCAACTCAAGTTTAATGGTTGTGAAAGGAAGACCTGCGGGGCAGGCCTTGTGATAGGTACTGCCTATCCCCGAGGGACCATGAAGCCACCGTTACTAAGCGGGCGCTTCATGTAGAAATCACGGTTAGACACTGCTCGAGTGTATCGATGGCATGATCCGCCTGATCTCGCGTAATCATCAGCGGCGGGCATAATCTGATACTGTTCGGGCCGCAGCCCAGGATCAGCAATCCACGCTCGAAGGCCAGCATTTCCAGGCGGTCGCGCAGCTCGGGAGCGCGCTCTTTGGTTTGCCGATCGTAAACCAATTCGACCCCGATCATCAGGCCCAGGCCGCGCACGTCGCCGACGTTCCTGAATCTGCACGGCCAATCGCGCATGCGGCTCATCATGTGCTCACCCATTCGCGCGGCGTTCTCAACCAGGCTCTCTTCCAGCAATTCGATTGTCGTGAGCGCGGCTGCAACGGAAACCGGATTGCCCCCAAAGGTAGAAGCGTGGGCGCCGGGCGGCCAGTTCATGACCTCCGCTGATGCGACGGTAGCGGCCAGCGGCATGCCGCTCGCGATGCCTTTCGCCAGTGTAACGATATCGGGCGTAACGCCAAAATGCTCCGATGCAAACATCCGGCCGGTCCGTCCCATGCCGGATTGGACCTCATCATGAACCAGCAAAATGCCGTATTTATCGGCAATGCGCCGCAGTTCTTCATGGAACTTCGCCGGAGGGACGAGATAGCCGCCTTCACCCTGCACGGGTTCGACGAAGATAGCCGCCACCTCTTCGGCGGGGAGAATGGTTTTGAAGAGTTGTTCTTCAAGCACCTTGACGCATTCCACATCGCACGTGGACGGCTCTTTTCCGTAGGGGCAGCGATAACAGTACGCGTAAGGAATATGTTGAACCGGGAGCATGGGATGGAAACCGCGCCGTTGCGTTACTTTGCTGCCGGTGAGGGATAGCGCGCCCATGGTTCGCCCGTGAAAGCCGCCGAAGAAGGCGATGAATTTATCGCGGCCGGAATGATAACGGGCCATTTTGATGGCGGCCTCGATCGCCTCCGCGCCTGAATTTCCGAAGTAGACGCGGCGAGGCACGTCGCCGGGAGTAAGCGACGCAAGTTTCTCAGCGAGGCGCACCATGCCTTCGTAATAGAAATCTGTCCCGGACATGTGCAGGAATTCAGCGGCCTGCTTCTGAATGGCGCCGACCACGCGGGGATGCGAGTGCCCGGTTGCGACCACCGCGATTCCGGCGGCAAAATCGAGAAATCGATTCTCATCCACATCTTCGACGATTGCGCCTTCGCCGCGCTTCATCACGAACGGATAGCAGCGGGTGTAGGACGGCGAGACCACGGCTTGGTCCCGTTTGATGATCTCCGCAGCCTTTGGTCCGGGCAGGGAAGTCACCAGATTCGGCAGCAAGGGATGTGGAGCAAGCTGCATCGGCATAGAAAGCACCTCAATTCAAAAAGAAAAAACAGACTGGGGAAGGCCGCAGAACGAGCGGAGTTTAGTCTGAGCCGAAGAGCGAGGGACGCGTGCTGGCGGGGACTGCCATACCTCTACTGTAATCGAAAACCGGCGCCGGCGGGTAATCCCGCAGTTCCGCGCCTCGCTTGCTTTCGTGGAACATCCGCCGGCTTCGTTGCGTTATGCCCATTTGGTGACCAACGCATGATCACGTTTTTGTTGTGGTGCTTATTATTTATCGTTTGCTGGCCGCTCGCCATTGCCGCGCTGCTCTGTTATCCCATCATTTGGTTATTACTCCTGCCCTTTCGGCTGCTGGGAATTGCCGTTCACGGCGTGCTTGAGCTTGTCTCGGCTATCATTTTCCTGCCCGCCCGGCTGATGCGTCGCCTCGCGTAGGCGAACCTTCTATATTTGAGATGGATGAATATTCCATCAGGCATCCGCTACGCGCTTCGCAGCCTATGGACGAGCTGGCGATTCGCTGCTCTCTCTGTGCTCACCCTCGCTCTGGGGCTCGCCGGCGTCAATACGATCTTCAGCGTGCTAAACACGGTAATTCTGCGTCCGCTACCGTTCAAGCATGCGGATCGCCTCGTGACGATCACCGAAACCGTGCCTTTCATGGGAGGTGGTCCTCAGATCTGCACGCTTGACGAGTTCCAGCGCTGGCAGAAATCCAGTCTCCTCGAGGACGCTGCCGCGATCAACACGATGGATTTAATTCTCACGGGCAGGGACCGTGCTGAACTCCTATCCGGCGCTCGAGTGACCGCGGATTTCTTTGGTGTTTTCGGAATCTCGCCGTTTCTAGGCCGTGGTTTCCTCGCCGAAGACGCAACCCTCGGGCACGAACAAGTCATCATTCTCAGTCATGAATTGTGGGCGCGCCGGTTTGGAAGCGATCCTGCCATTGTAGGCAAAAGCATTCAGTTCAGCGGCGCAAGCATGACGGTGATCGGCGTGGCGCCGCCCCGCTTCGATTTTCCTCGCTTGGCCGATGTCGGCGCGGTTATGCATTTCGCGCCCGAACAAACAGAATTCTGGACGCCGTTGGTCATTACCCAAAAGATGATCGACCAGAACAACTACAACTATTACTTAGTAGGGCGCTTGCACGCGGGCACTCTTCCGGCCCATGCGGCGGCAGAGTTCAAGGTTTCGGCGATCGAGAGTCTTCACTACATTGTGGAGAAGAATCCGCAATATCGTGAACCTCTCGAACACCTTGCCAAGATAATCGCTATTCAGGTTACGCCGTTAAGCGAAAGCATGGCGTGGGGAGTTCGAAATGCGCTCTGGATGCTGCTTGCAGCTGTCGCGCTGCTGCTGCTCTCAGTGCTGTTCAATCTCGGCAACCTGCTTGTGACGCGCAATGCCAACCGTCTGCGCGAGTATGCAATCCGGCAAGCGCTTGGCGGAAGCCGCTGGCAATTGTTCCGTCAAGCGTTGATGGAGCAAGGCATTCTCATCGTCCTTGCCTCGGTGCTCAGCCTCAGCCTTAGCACGTGGGCCATTGAGCTGGTCCGCAAGACCGGCGCCGCCCGCGTGCCCCGGCTGTATGAACTTTCGCTCGACACCCACACCATACTTCTGTTGCTTGGCTTGGCTCTGGCCACGGCACTGGCTTTCGGAGCTGTGCCGCTTCTGGTTCTTCCCGATTCAGCCGGCTGGTTTCGAAGTGAGAGCCGCTCCTCAACCGGCGATCGCCGCTCGCAGCGGCTTCGCGCCGCGCTCATTGCGGCAGAAATTGCGGTTTCCATGGTGCTGCTGGTAAGCGCCGGCCTGCTAGCCGCGAGCTTTTCAAACGTCATGAATGTTAACCCTGGCTTCGATCCAAACAGACTCCTCACTTTCAGCATTTCGTTCAGCCCAAAACTTTACGCCGATAAGCCGAGAATGCTGGCTACCGAGCGCGAGCTGCTCGATCGCCTTCGCGCGCTTCCCGGCGTAGAATCAGCCAGTGCCGTGAACGTTCTTCCGCTTACCGGCGATTACGCAATCCACGGGATCGGGGCGTCGGGCAAACCGCTCAACAGAGATTCGGGGGCGGAAGCCCGTCTTATCGATCCGAAATACTTCGAAACGATGCGCATTCCGCTCATCGCCGGCCGTGCGCTTCGCGAGGACGACTCCGGGAAGGTCGCCGTTATCAATCGGAAAATGGCCCATCTGCTGTGGCCCGGAGAAAACCCGATTGGACACGAGTTCACGGATAACGGCAGTCCGCCGATCCGGGTGATCGGAGTCGTCGGTAATGTGCACAGTGGGCCGCTCGAAACGGAACCGATGATGCAATATTATTCACCATCGGTTGCATTTCCCGGCTACGCAAACAGCTTCGCCATCCGCACAAAGATCGATCCGCTCAGCCTTCTTCCCGCACTCGAAAGGACGATCTGGCGTCTCGACCCTGACCTGGCAGTCAGCGGCGGGAAAACGATGGAACACATCATCCATTCGGCGACCCTGGAGCGCCGCTTCGAAACCGATCTGCTGCTGGGATTCTCTGCCTTTGCTCTGTTCCTTTCTGCGCTCGGTCTCTTCGGAGTGGCATCGCTTTCAGTCACGCGGCATTCTCGCGAGTTCGGCATTCGCATGGCGCTCGGCGCAACAGGCACTGACGTAGTATGGCTCGAGATAGTTCGCAACTTCGTTATCGTCATCACCGGCTTAGCAGTTGGCCTGCTTCTGTCGTTCGCGACGCAACGCGCGCTTGCCGCATTGCTGTTTGGCGTTTCTCCCCTAAACTTGAACGTTTATGCAGCCGCTGCTGCTGTTTTGATCGTTTCCGCCATGACCGCTGTGCTCATTCCCGCTCTGCGTGCGGCACGAATGCACCCGGCTAGCGTGTTGCGAGACGAGTAACGCTGGAGATTGCGTTTATAAATCGGACTAGAAAGTGAGCTTTCCAGTGATCTGGACGAGGCGCGGCGCGGAATCGAAGCCCAGGAAGTTACCGTAGGGGCTGGTCGGGGTCCCAGCCATTTGCAGGATATTTCCAAATGTGGCATCACCGAAGCCGCTGTCGGGAACGGCGTAATTGGGGTGGTTCAAGACATTGAAGGCTTGAGCGCCCAAGCCGAAGGTGAGGCGCTCGGTGATCTTGAACGTCTTATAGAGCTGCATGTCGACGTCGAAGTAGCCGGGGCCGCGGAACTGATTGCGGTTTTCGGGCGAAATTCCAGGGTAACCCGTAAACGAACCCGAAGCGCTTTGAACAAAATTGTTAGCGTTCAAGCAAGGCGAGTTGACTGCAGATGACCCGCAGCTATTCGTGAAAGGACTGGTCGGGTAAGCAAGGATCGACGCGTCGGTATTGGTGATGGCTCCGCTCCAGTTACTATCGCTAACAGTGAACGGCAGACCCGAGCGCAGGAAGATCTTGCCGGACAACTGCCAACCCCCAAACGCGGAGTTCACGAAATGGTTGCCGAAACGATACGCGGGTGAATACACCCAGTCCCCGGTAAAGCTGTGCCGGATGTCGTAATCGGAGTTGCCGTAATTCGCCTGTCGCAGACTGTAGGGACTGATCTGCGTGCTGATGGCGGTATTGGTGTTGATGGGGAAGACGCCACCATTGGAAACTTCGTCCAGGCCGTGGGACCAAGTGTAATTCAGGTCGAAAGTCAAGCCGCGCGAAAGACGTTTCCGGACCGTAACGGTTGCGCCGTTGTAATTCGAGATAGCTCCGCTCTGGATCTCAGTGACTGTGCCGTAGCTGGGATTTGGAGGCGCCCCTTGCGCGATCGCGCCCACGGTCGGGTAAAGCGCTCCAGGGAGTCCGTAAGATTCAGGGTCAAACGCGTTACCCCAGGTATTTCCATACGGGATTTTGATACCGTGGTTACCGTTATAAGCCACAATCAGAGCATAGGATCCACCTAGATCGCGCTGGATCTGCAGATTCCATTCCTGGTAGACGGGCGAATGAATGGTCCCATTGAAGTAGGTCACCGCAGGGGCTTCGAAGACTGACCCGAGACCCGTTAGTGCAGTCGAGATCTGATTAAAGCTGTCGTTGATATTGAACGCCCGTGCGGATGCGGCGTAGGTTGCAGCTCCCCCGGCCGGGTCGAACGGCAGCACGCCGCCGGCAGGGCGTACGCGGATGGCAACCGAGGAGGGCGGATTCGAAAGCAAGTCGTCCACCAGGCCGGCCGGCGCATTATCGTAGAAAATGCCGGCTCCACCGCTGATGACGGTCCTGCCCGAGTTTCCTGGGGAATAGGAGAAACCAAGGCGCGGCGACCAGTCGATCGCGTCGACCCCAGGGTATGCGTGATGCAGACCGGTGGCGATGTCGGAGCTATAGGGGACACTGCCGTCGCCGGCAAGCGTGGAGGCGAGAGTGGAGAAGGGAGTCTTGAAATCGGAGAAGCAGTTGGTCTGACAAACCGGATTTGAGTTGTGCTCACCGCGGAGCGCGATGGTCAACTTGAGGTTTGGGCGAACCCTCCACTCGTCTTGCGCATAGAGTCCCAATCCCCAGAGTGCAATCGGTACGTCGTCGGCTAGATTGTCGGATTGCCGGTACTGGAATGCGCGGCCATCGGCAAACTGTTGGAGACCATCGTTCGTATAACCAAAATAAACGGCCGGCTCGTTGAATGAGAAGTTATGGTCGCTGATGTCGTAGCGCCGGAAGTTTTCGCCGAATTTCAGGTTATGATTCCCTAAGGTGTAGCTGAAATCGTCGATGAATTGATATTGGGTGATGTTGCGGCCTTGGGGGAACTCGTATATCCCATTGAAGCCGGTAAACGGAACCGTCCCGGAAGTAAGGATGCCATAAGGGAAGATGCTCAAATCCAGAGCAGTATTCTGCGTGAACTGAGCCCGATAGTAGCTCAGCGTTGTCATGAAGGAGTTGGTCGCACGCGGACTAAAGATGTGCGTCTCGTTTAACTGGGTGTCCCACGAAGGCTGTTTCGAATTAGCGTCGAAAGCCGGATTGACCGGATCAGTGGCGCTTGGTTGCGTGCCGCGGTCCTGTTTATACCGGAAATAAGCCTGATCTTTGTCGCTGAACCGATGATCCACGCGGCCGGACAGAATCCATTCGGAGGCCAAAACTGAGGGACTCGATCGGAACTGCAGGGCGCAGGGCTGCGAAGCGGGATCAAAGCCGGGCAGGATGAGACTGTTGCATGCCGTGGTATTTGGGAGGGCGCTCGCGCCGCTATATCCCGGCACATTTTGATAGAGGTTGAACATCTTCTGGTAAGTGGCGGCCTCATTAGGCTGCGTGGCCGTGACGTTGGCTAGTACCGCGCTCGCAAATTGCGGACCCGGAACGGTGAGTACATTGGTGACCGGGAGCACGAACTTCAGTCCTTCGTTATCGAAGAAGAAGAACGTCCGGTTCTTGATGATGGGGCCGCCGATGGAATCCGACCACTGATTCGCGTTGGCGAAGGGCGTGGGCGCTCCCTGCGTGTTATTGAACGTATCGTTCGCATTCAGCAGCCGTCCGTTCCAGTAATAACTTGCGTTGCCGTGAAAATCATTGGTGCCCGATTTGGTTACATAAGAAACTTGAGCTCCGGAAAGCTGACCGTACTGACCGCTGTAGGGGTTCGTCGTAATAGTCACTTCCTGGACTTCATTCGAACCGAGCGTGAGGTTGGATGCACCCGAATTGTTGATGTTGAAATACGGGTCCATGTTGTTCTCGCCGTTGGTAGTGAACAGGTTTGAAGTGCCGGGTAACCCGTTCACGGTGAAGTTGCCGTAACCGCTCATTCCGGGAGGCGCGACGTTGAGGAGAGCGCCGGGCGCCGTGAAGGCGACATTGGTGAGATCGCCGCCGCCGCTGGGGAGCAACTCCATCTGTTGTTGTGTAAAGGTGGTGATTTGGGCCGGGTCCTGGGTGACGAGCGGCGTGGCAGTCGAAACCTCAACGGTGGTAACGGCTCGTCCGACCTGAAGAATCAGATTGGCCGTGACCACGCTTCCGAGAGAAACGTCGACGGGCTGTTCGATCTTTTCGAAGCCGGGGGCGGTAGTCGATACCGTGTAGCGGCCCGGCTTGAGAAGCGCAAACCGGAATTCACCCGAGCCGTTGGTCGACGCGGTTTGAACGGAGCCGTTATCGAGATCGGTCAGCGTGACGGTTGCGTTAGGGATGACGGCGCCGGTGGCATCCGTGATGTTCCCGGATACACCGCCGGTGGTCAGGGATTGTGCATGGCTGGGGACGCTAGCTATGCTTAGTAGGACTCCAACGAACATTGCTGGTAGTGCTGCGCCGAGGAGTAGCGTTGCGAGACGTAGTTTAGTGTTTTTTGAAGCATTCATGTTGCTCGTAGAATAAACTCTCATCGGAGTTAGCGGTTCGACTGATCCTCGGGCCGATTGAACGATGCGACGAGTTGCCGGTCTTAGCCGCTGAGCCGTTTTTGTTTCAACTCCGCTCCCGTAGCTGAGTGGGACCTGCTGAGTTGAGCAGAATGCCACCAATAACAACCCATGCAGGGAATGGCGTGAGGGACTTCGTTCGAGCCCGGTCAATGGACCGGCGCAGCCTGAGGCCACGCCATATCTTATTGACTATTGCCGCCCAGTGCTTACTGCGGACGGAAAGCTGGATTGCGCGCCGAAATAACACTCAATGGATTCCAACTTTCCGTTCTTGATTCGGAGATACTCCACATTCCGGAATGATTTACCGTTTGTGGTGTGGCAAAGATACTTTACAAAAGCATCGTCCGCTCCAACAGCGATCTGCTCCAGGTCAAAACGTTTGATGAAACTAATCTGTGTTTCCCAGCAGCGCGCTTTGAAATCGCTTTTACCGATGTGGTCGTCGCCGGCCGCGCTCGTAAAAGTGAACTCGTCGGCGAGCAGGATATCCACTGGGCCCCAGTCTTTCTGCCCCCAGGCTGCGTACCACTTCCGGACAAGTTCCTCGTTCCTTAAGTTCTGTCCTGGCAATGCGCTGGCACTTGCTGGTCCCGGCAGGCTCGCCGCGCCAACCAGCGCGCAGGCTCCCGTTGCAAGGAGATTCCTGCGTGACAGAGTGATCCTTGTCATTGTTCGTTCTCGCTTTCGTGATGTTGGAGCGGCGTTTTGGCGCCGATCATAGATCGTTTCATTCTAGGCAATCAGAAGTAGAGTAGCGCCTAATGGACTGGTTTTGCGCGCAGATCCTCAGGGGGATAGATCGGTGCGGCGAGTTGCCGGTTTTGAGCGGTGGATTGGGCCTCAAGGCCCTGAAACTGCGCTAGAATTGCCACGGTGCGCCATAAATCCGCGCTGCTCACTTCTTACTGGCAGTTACAAACCCTCGGCTGGGGTTGTTTCTATGCTTGGGATTTGTTGGGGTCGCTTCCCGATCTTATACGACGCTCGGGAGCGTTTCGGGAAGAAACGGTGGTTGTGGGTCTACTGTTCCTCGGCACTTGTGCATTGCGTCCTGTTTGCCGATGGCTGCTTCGTCGTTACCCGTCCTGGATCGCGTTTGAACTGCGGGCTTTTGTCCCATCGGCCGTACTCGGAGCGGCGGCCGCGTTCGTGTTTGAACTGACGCGGAGGGGCATTCACCACATTGATGTCGTGAACCTGGTTGGAAATTCGACCCGGTTCCCTTTCCTGCTTTTCAGTTGGTGCAGTCTGTATTTCAGCGTCAAGCAATGGCATAAATCATCGCAGGAAAGAGAACGTCTCTTGCGCGCCGAAGCCGACGTTCGGGAAGCCCGGTTGAAAGCGTTGCGCTACCAGTTGAACCCGCACTTTCTATTCAACTCTCTGAACGCCGTTTCGACGCTCGTTCTGGATGGCGAGGCTTCCGCGGCGACAAAGATGTTGTCACAAATCGGGGATTTCCTGCGCACCAGCCTGAACGACGAAGCCGCGCTGGAAGCGCCTCTTTCACAGGAGATTGCGTTTACGGAACAGTACATAGCAATCGAGAAAACCCGGCTGGGGGAGCGGTTGCGAGTGAAATCAACTATATCTCCAGACACGCTTGATGCCATGGTACCGGGCATGTTACTTCAGCCGCTGGTCGAGAATGCGGTGCGCCATGGCGTGGCGGGCCTTACGGAGGGTGGGAACATCGCCATAGAAAGCGGTCTGCACGAAGGGCGACTACGAATTATCGTCAGGAATTCGGGACGCCAAGGCGCGGGCAAACACGGCGAAGGTGAGAATGGGATCGGCAAACGCAACATCACAGAACGGTTGCAGACACTCTACGGCGACGATCATCGATTTTGGCTGGAGTGGCCGGAATCCGGCGGCTGTGTCGTCACGATGGAACTACCCATGCGGAGGGTCAAGCCGCAAGAGGCAGCGCCGTGTTAGCGCTTATCGTGGATGATGAGCCATTGGCTCGCCGCGGGGTCGTTCTAAGGCTGCGGAAGTTCAAGGATATCGAGATCGCCGGACAATGCGGCGATGGCGTGTCCGCGGTCGAGAAGATACTCGAGCTTTCGCCCGACTTGGTCTTCTTGGATGTGCAGATGCCGGGAATGGATGGTTTTGAGGTTTTGCGCGCAGTGCCGAGAGAGAAACTGCCGAACGTCATCTTTTTGACCGCGTATGAACAGCACGCCCTGCGCGCATTCGAGGTTCACGCGTTGGACTACCTTCTGAAGCCGGTGGACGACGAGCGCTTTGCGGCCGCTATCGGCCGCGCCCGCAAGGTGGCCGATTTATCGTTGAAGACGAGGATGGCCGAGCGCGTTTTGAAGATGCTCGACCAGACGCAAGAGAAATTTGTCTCTCGTTTCACGGTGCAAACCGGGCCTCGCATACAGATTGTTCAAGCGGACGATGTGGAATGGATTGGAGCTGCCGGGGACTATGCGGAGCTGCATGCGCACGGCCGGGCTTACCTGCTGCGCGAAACGATGGCTTCGCTAGACCAGAGGCTCAACCCGGCGAATTTTCTTCGCATCCATCGCTCCCGAATCGTGCAGGTGAGGAACATCGTGGAATTGCGTTCAATCGAGAATCGGGAGTTCATTGTCCGGCTTTCCGATGGCTCCGAACACCGCTCCAGCCGTACTCACGCGAGCCGTCTGGAACGCTGGTTGTCATCGGGAGGGCAGTGACGGCGGATCGGCCGTCCCTGGTTGCGGATATGGAGAACGTGAGAATGTAGATCTATGTTCGCCGTTCACAGCTTGCCCGTGGCCATCGGGTTTTGCGTTGTCACCATGCTCGGCTGGGGCTCGTGGGCCAATACGCAGAAACTGGCCGGCAAGCAGGAATGGCCATTTGAGCTTTTTTACTGGGACTACACAATTGGAGTTTTCCTGTTCAGCCTGCTGTTTGCCGCTGTTCTGGGCAGCCATGGTTCTTCAGGCATGAGTACGCTCGACAATTTGCGAACGGCGAAAGCGGATTACATTTTCCCTGCGCTGCTGAGTGGGGCGATTTTCAATGTGTCGAACCTGCTGCTGGTGGTCGGCATTGACGCTGCTGGGATGTCTGTCGCCTTTCCAGTCGGAGTTGGGCTTGCGCTGGTTATCGGCACAGTCGGGAGTTTTATCCAAACCCCGAAGGGTGACGAGCGCCTGCTATTCAGCGGCGTGGCGTTGATCGTACTCGCAATGGCGATGTCCGCGCTGGCGCATCGCGAGCTCCCGCATTCCACGGGCCGGCGTCCCTTGCGAGGCTTAATTTTTTCCGTCATAGCAGGCTGTATCATGGGTTCCTTTTACCCGCAGTTAATGCGCTCCATCTCTCCCGGCTTCAATTCCGCGCCGATTCAACCGGGGATGTTGACGCCCTATCTAGCGCTGATATTTTTTGGCGCCGGAGTGCTCGCGAGCAATTTCATCGTGAACACCATATTCATGAGAGCCGGCCATGTCACGTATGCGGATTACTTCCGCGGAAACTCGCGGCTTCACCTCATTGGCATTCTAGGCGGATTCATCTGGATGGCCGCACTCAGTTTCAATGTGATCGCCTCAGGCGTAGCAGGTCCGGCGGTTTCCTACGCGCTGGGACAGGGCGCAACTCTAATCGCGGCCATTTGGGGAGTTCTCATCTGGCGCGAATTCCGTTCCGCGCCCAAGCGGGCAAGCCGCTATATCGCGCTTATGTTCACGGGATATGCGGCTGGGCTAATCCTGATTGGCGCCGCTACCTTGTGACCGAATTACCCATTCCGATTCAAACCGGTCTCGGGTCACAAACGATTTCTGCGTTCCCGGAGTTAACGTGGATAGCGCGGCGTAAAGGTTCGCGCGCGCCAGCGCCTCGAGTTCTTCACACCCGCTCGCAAGAAAATACGCAAAGCTTCCGATGAACGCATCGCCCGCTCCGCTGGTGTCCACCGCCTCTACCGTAACCGGCGCGACGTGGCGAATGCCGTCTTTACCGGCGCACAGCGCTCCGTTGGCCCCGAGCGTCACGATGACGCGCCGCAGACCGTGATTCAGCAATTGCTCAGCGCATGCACGGGCGTCTTCCACATTCTGAACAGCCAGTCCACTGAGCGCTTCGGCTTCGGTTTCATTGGGAATTACATAATCCGCGTTTCTGAGCTCCTCCATATCTAAGAGCTGACCGGGCGCCGGATTCAGAATGCTGCGGATACCGTTCGCCCGCGCGAAACGGAGCGCGTAGTAAACGGTCTCGAGCGGAATTTCGAGCTGCAGAATGATGAAATGGGCCCGGCGAAGCAGGTCTGCGGCATGATCGATATCCGCCGGAGAAAGCCGGTCATTTGCGCCCTTCACCACGAGAATGCGGTTCTGGCCGGAGCTGTCCACGAAGATGGGCGCAACGCCGGTCGAAACGCCGGGCGTGATCAGGACGTGATCCGTGTTTATCCCGCGCGCCTTGAAATTGTCTATCGTGGCGGGTGCAAATAGATCGTCGCCGACTCGCGCAAGCATGGACACCTCGGCCCCGCACAGCCGAGCCGCCACGGCCTGGTTCGCTCCCTTGCCTCCGAAGCCGAGATGAAACTCGCGCGCGAATATGGTCTGCCCGAGGCGCGGAAATTCGTCGGTATAGGTGGTCAGATCGACGTTCGCGCTGCCGATGACGACGATGTGCGGTGAACGGTTCCGGTTCAAACTACCCAGGGTACACTCGGCTGGGCTCTTAAGTCAGCGGACGTCCGGCAATTTCCACATCGACGCGGAAGAGCGCGTTCTGCGTAGTGAGCACGAGAGATCGCGAGGGTGTAAACGCGAGCCCGACAATCCCGGGTCCGGACAGGAACTGCTCCGCTTTGCGCGATTTATCAATGCGTATAATGCCGCGGCGCCCGGCGAGAGAAGCCGCCACATAGAGCCGGCCTTCGGCATCAAACGCCAGCCCCTGCGGCCGTCCTACGCCTCGGTAAAAAGTCTCGACCTCGCCGGCCTTCGAGATGCGAAACACGGAATCGAAACTCGACGTAGTTGGGCCGGTCACATACAGGTAATCCTCGGGTCCGAAGGCAAGATGATAGGCGGCAATGGACGGCTCGAGTGTCGCAAATACGTAGATCTGGCGCGAGGGACTGATTTTGAAGATCGTGCCGCTTCGATCGCCGACGTACAGGTTCTCTTCGCGATCGAAAGCAATGCCTGTCGCGACCCCCATTCCTTCAACGTAAACAGACATGTTGCCGGCCGGATTGATTTGGTAGAGGATGCCGTCATAACGGCTCGACACGTAGAGCAAACCCTCACGATCGAACGCCAGGCCCGTGGGATTCATCACGTCGGTGACGAAGGGCTTCGAGTTATAGTTCGTATCGATCTTGTAAATCGAGACCGGCGATTTTTGTCCACGCGAGCCGCTGAACGTCGTATAGACATTTCCGTGCCGATCAATGGCTGGATTGGCAACCGGATGAAGACTATCGGCAATCTGAATTCCGATGTGTGTTTCGCGAAGCTCGCTTTGCAGGTTTCCGGTTGCCACCATCAGCTCGCCGATCATTGCCGAATCGGGGACCTTGGCGATGATGTAGGAATCGCCGGCGACAATCAGGTGCGCGGCTTGATTTCCCAGGCGGACGATTGGCGGGCCCGCCGACGCCAGATGCTGGCCTCGAATGTATAATTCGCCTCCGGTGATGGCCGCCGGAGGCTCGACTTTCGCGATCGAAGGCCGCGCTGTGGACTGATCAACCGCCTGTTGTTTACTTCCCATACTTAATAGAGTCTCAACGCCCCGCCTATATACAAGATAAGCGCCCCACACAAACCGGCCGCCAGATCGTCGGTTACGATTCCTGCGCCTCCGGGCAATTTCTCGAAATTTCGCACCGGCCAAGGCTTCCAGATGTCGAAGATGCGAAAGAGCACGAATGCGGCAAAGAAGCTTTTCCAGACGAGCGCGGTCGCCCCGAGCAGAGTGACCCATTGTCCCAGAACCTCATCGATAACGATAACGCCTGGATCTTTGCTGTTCATCAGCCGCGCCGTTTTTGTAGAAGCCCAGATGGCGGGAAGCAAAAGCGCCAGGGTTATGACGAGCAGAGTCAGGCGGCCCGCTCCTGCGTACGCGTGCAGTAGAAAAGCGATGATAATTGCGGCGAGAGAGCCTGCCGTGCCCGGGCCCCATGGGAAGTATCCGCAACCAAAGCAAGTAGCAACGGCGACCGCCAGCCGCGTCACTGCAGCAAGCCTTGGGGCGGGTCAAGCTCCTCGATTTTTTCCAGCTCGTTTTCTTCCAGCTCGTTCCTTCGAGCGGGGGTCGAGATCACGTATTTCTCGGTTGCCCAATTGCCAAGATCGACGATGCGGCAGCGATCGCTGCAGAAGGGCATATTGGGATCGTCTATGCGGACTTCTTTCCTGCAGATGGGGCAACGAACCGTCCCTGCCATTCTTCGTCTCCCACTTTTAGTCTATCGGGCAGGCAAACTGCTGGGCCGTGTTTGGATTTTAGAGAGAATTGGGAATGGATTTGCGGTTTGGGCGCCGGAGGAATAGGAGCGCTCAGGAAAATCGATCAGTTCACCGACCACATCGTAATCGTGAGCTTCCCTGATGCGAATAGTTCGAATTTCACCCGCCCTGGGTTCACCCGGGCCGAAATCGTTGATGTAACAGACGCCGTCAATTTCCGGCGCTTGCGTGGAAAGGCGAGCTTCCCAAAGCAGGTCGGTTTCTTTCGACGGTCCTTCTATCAGCACCGGCAGTTCCTTGCCGATCAGCAGCTTGTTGCGGGATAAAGATATTCGGCGTTGCAGAGCCAGCAGCTTCCGCTTCCGGTTGTAAATGGTCCTGCTGTCTACTTTTCGATCCAGGTGATAACTCTGGCTGGTCTCTTCATCGCTGTAAGAGAAGACACCCAGGCGATCGAATTGAGCGGCCTTCACGAATTGGCATAATTCTTCAAAGTCTTCATCAGTCTCGCCTGGAAAACCGACGATCATGCTGGTCCGAATGACCACGCCCGGAATGCTTGCGCGGATTCGTTCGAGCAGTTTGAGAAAGATGTCCGCGTGGGCTCCGCGCTTCATGCGTTTCAACACCGCCGCGCTGGCATGCTGCAGCGGCATATCGATGTATTTGACCAGCGGCTCATGAGCGGCGATGGTATCGAGCAGCTTCTGCGTGACTTTATTCGGATAAGCGTAGAGAAAACGAATCCACTTCGGCAATTCCGTTGGTATGGCCGCGAGCCGTGCTAAGAGATCTGGTAAGCCGTCTTTCAATCCCAAGTCTTGGCCGTAAACAGTGGTATCCTGGCCGATCAGATTAATCTCGCGCACGCCCATCGCAAACATGCGGGAGGCTTCGTTAATGACGCTTTCAAAGCGGCGGCTGCGAAATTGACCTCGAAACTGCGGAATGACGCAGAAGGAGCACGGATGATCGCAACCCTCCGCGATTTTGATGTAAGCCGAATGCCGAGGGGTGGTGAACACGCGAGCGGTAAGGTCGTGGTAAAGATACGGGTTCGCCGCGAGCTGCTTGGGCGCTAGACCTTCGCAAAGCGCGGTAATCTTCTCGAGCTCGTTCGTTCCGAGCACTGCGTCCACCTCGGGAATATCCTTTTGAATGTCGGACCGATACCGTTCGACCAGGCAACCGGCGACCACCAGACGCTGGGCTTTACCGGTCTTTTTGTACTCGGCCATTTCGAGAATCGTGTCCACCGATTCGCGTTTGGCGGGATCGATAAAGCTGCAGGTATTGACGACGATTACGTCGGCTTCGGAGGGCTGAGGAGTGAGCTCGTGGCCGTGTGCCACAAGTTGGCCCATCATTACCTCGGTGTCAACCAGATTTTTGGGGCAGCCGAGACTTACAAATCCGATTTTCAAGGGGAAGTTCCAGGATAGCAGTAATCAGGTATCCTTTGCGCAGTGCTGCGACGAACGCATTACGGAGACCGACAGTTCTCCAGAAGTAGCGTAAGGCGCAAGCGAATTCTGATTTCAGTTACCGTCTTAACTGCGCTGTCCGCGCCATGTTTGAACGCCCAAAACTCTCCGCAAGAGCAAGTCGAGCGTCTTCTCAATCAGGCGGAAGGGAAGGCGCCGGCGCAATGGGCAAAGCTTCTCATGGAGGCTGACGCGGAGGCAGTCAAGATGGAGAGACAGGTATCAGACGGGTGCTGCGGATATCGTTGCGTGAGGATACACGAGTACACGCTTACCTTTCAGTGGGGCGAAATTGGCGCGCGAGAGACTTATCAGCACGATCTGTTGAAAACCGTCGTTCGCGCGTGGCAGGGTACCGAGATCGGGGCTCAGGCGCTTGTGCGTCTATTGCAGCCCGGCTGTGGCCCGCTCGCCAATGAGTGGATGCCGTATTTCAAACTTGTGCTGGACATTCTGGAGTTTCCGCCATGGCGGAGGGTAAACGACGCCGGGCTCATACGCATCCGAGCAGAAGCCTACGAGACGTGGTGGTCACTTTCCAAAGCCGCGCCGGATGAGCCAGGGCTCACCGACAGTGGCTTAAAGCCCCAGGATTTTCAACCGGGCGCGGAGGAGGCACGTCTTAAGGCCATCGCCGCGTATCAAGAACTCAGCGCCAAGGACCCGCGTAACCGGCAAGCAGTCGAACATCTGCAAAAGCTGCGGGCCGGTGAGGACACACACCAACGGCAGTGGTACTGCTTCGGGGATTGATGTTTCCGGCGGAACGAGAGTTCAGCTTGAGCGTCAGTTGACGGGGTTGGCCAGAAACCGATAGCCCACGCCCCGGACGGTCAACAAATGGCGGGGGCGTGTGGGATCGTCCTCGATGTAGCGGCGCAAACGCACAATAAAGTTGTCGATAGGCCG
>JBAUUG010000568.1:0-18179 GCA_049582585.1 Bryobacteraceae bacterium
ACGGCCGTATGGACTATGACCCCAGCAGCAAGGATGCGGTCACGTTCAGCATTTACTGGACACCGGTAGAGAACCACTCCTTCAACGGACAGCGCGTCCAGGACTACTACAACCATTTCTCGACTGCCGATGCCGTCAGCGGGATCTACACCCACACCTTCACGCCCACATTGTTGAACGAGGCCCGCTTCGGTTTCAGCGGCTGGTACTGGAACGAGATCACCAGTAACCCTCAGCTTGCCTTCGGGCTTCCCGACGCCAACATCACAAACGGGGGCGTCAGCTTTGCGGCTTTCGGCCCGCCCGGGCCCAGCGTCTTTAATCAGAAAACCTACAACGGGCGCGACATCCTGACCAAAGTGCAAGGCAGCCATTACTTGAAATTCGGCGCGGATATCTCGCGGGCGTTATTTTTGGACACAGCGCCCTGGGGGGCCATTCCGACCTACAACTTCCGAAATTTGTGGGATTTCGCTAATGACGCGCCGTACACTGAGAGCACCAACTTTAACCCGGTGACGGGCACGCCCACTTCGGCTACGAAAAATGAGCGTTTCAACATCCTGGCGTTCTTCGTGGAGGACGATTGGAAGGTCAAACCGAACCTTACCCTGAACCTGGGCCTGCGCTACGAGTATTTCTCTCCGCTGACCGAAACCAACGGCAACATCAGCAATGTGATTCTGGGACCCGACGGCAACGCTCTAGCCGATCTGAGTATCCACAAGGGCAACCCGTTGTTCCGTACCAGCAAGAATAACTGGGGGCCGCAGATTGGTTTTGCCTGGACTCCGAAAGGTTTTATGGGGCGCGATCTCAACAGCAAATTCGTAGTGCGGGGCGGTTTCGGAATCGGTCAAAACCTGCAGCAGGTGGCCATCACCTCGAACGGCCGCTTTAATCCCCCCTTCCTGACCTCGTTCACTCTGTCGGCTCCCAACATCCTATACGCAACCGGCTCCAACGTGCATGACATCAACAGCTATCCTTCGAACCCCGCCACTATACAGACGTTCGGCCCTAATGGATTGCCGACCAGCGGGGCGCCGGTGAGTTTAACCGGCTTTCCGTCTTTCGTGCCCTCGACGGTGACCTATCGTTACTCGCTCGATACGCAGTACGATCTTGGCCACAATTGGGTCGCCTCGCTGGGTTATCAGGGCAGCCAAAGCCGCCACTTAGGCTATCAGAACTTCCTGAATTTAACGCTATATCCCGAGTCCAATCCCAAGGTTCAGTCGGTCGACTGGTATTCGAACGTCGCCAACTCGAGTTTCAACGCGCTGCTCGCCGAGCTCCAACACCACTTCTCGAGCTCGTTCGAATTCGACTTCCAATACCGCTTCAGCCGGGACATCGACGAAGGTTCGCAGGATTACTTCACTGACAACTACCCCTGGAACCTTTCTTATGCCAAAGGGCCATCGGATTTCGATGTCACCCATAACGTCAAGCTTTACGGCATCTGGAGTCCGAAAATCTTCACCGGCGGCCATAGCTGGCTTGAGAAAGTGGTGGGCGGTTGGACCTTCACCTCCATCATCACCGCTCACACGGGCTTCCCCTGGACGCCGGAATACTGCAACACCAACGGCAACCTCGTCTATCCCGGCAGCAACAGCGGAACCGAATGTCTGTATCCGGCCGCATACAGCGGGGGCGCCGCCACTGACTACAGCAACGCCACGTTCATGAGCCCCAACGGAGATTTTCCGAAGGGCGCGCTGGCTTACTTCACGGTCCCGACCTTTCCCACCCTCGGCATTCCTCCTCCGCCGGCAGCTAGCATTCATCGCAACGAGTTCCGTGGACCGGGCTATTTCGGTACCGACATGGTTCTAGCCAAAGCCTTCGGTTTGCCGAAGATGAAGCTCTTGGGTGAGGGCGCCAAGCTCAATTTACAGATCAGCGCCTATAACGTGTTCAACAAGCTGAATCTCTATCAACCCGGCGGCGAAAACGGCAACTCTACCACCCTCATCAGCAATGATGGCGTGACCAGCAACCCGCAGTTCGGGACCTCGCCCGGCGCGTTCGCCGGCCGTATCGTCGAGCTGCAGGCGCGCTTCAGCTTCTAATTATCCGCCGCATTGAATCAGTTAGCGTTCGATCGCAGCGCTTGGGACTGACGACTCTGTCCCAAGCGCCGCAGTGTCGACTTCGAACGCAATTCTCGTCGCGCGTGGACAGAGCCGTCTGTCCCTGCACATGCCAACGATACCGCCGCGAAAGGCAGGCCCGCTTTGCCTTCCAATCGCGCGATGCTGCTATTGTGTCTTTTTAAAATTCGATTTATGCATACGGCCGGGATCATCGCACTGGGCTTATCCGGTCTCCTTCTCCTGGCCCAAACCAAAACCGAATCGGATTCCAGCTTCACAGCTCTCGCGGCGAACGCGAGCCAGGCGCGCGATTCCGATCACCTGGAGGAAGCCGCGGCTCTTTACAAAAAAGCTCTCGCCCTTCGTCCCGCGTGGGCGGAAGGTTGGTGGTACTTGGGCACGCTGCTCTACGACCAGGACGCCTACGCCGCCGCCGCGAGCGCCCTTCACAAGCTGGTCTTGCTGCGTCCTCAAGACGGCAATGCGTTCGCAATGCTGGGTTTGAGCGAAGTTAAGCTCCGGCGCAATCAAGACGCTCTAGCGCACATACAGAAGGGCCGGCATCTTGGCTTGAGCGATGATCCCCGGTTGCGGAGTGCAGCCATGTACAACGAAGGGATGCTGCTGTTGGAGACCGGCGCTTTCGAACAGGCGCAGGAGACCCTCGATGCCCTTTGCCGGGAGGGCGTCGATCAGCCTGAGCTGATCATGGGCCTTGGCTCCGCGGTGCTCGGGATTCCTCCGTCCAAAATGCCGCCTGGCGACAAGTCCATCCGGGATATGCTCTGGCAGGCCGGCTGGGCCGAACACTTCGCCGCCCAGCGAGACCAGCTGGCTGAGGCCTTGCGCGAGTACCAGCGCCTCGCTGCCGATTTCCCCAAGGCTCATAATGTCCAGTTCGCCTATGGCCGCTTCCTCCTGGACAAGCATTACGACGCCGAGGCGGTGGAGGCGTTTTCCCGCGAGCTTCAGAATTCGCCGTCGCATCTGCTCGCGCGACTGGGGATCGCGGCCATCGAGGAGCGGACTGATCCTGCCGCCGGCCTGCCCTATGCAGAAGAAGCGGTCAAACTCAACCCGAAGCTTGCAGAGGGGCATTACTTGTTGGGAATGCTGCTGCTCGATACGGGCGACGCAGCGCGCGCGATTACCGAGCTGGAGACGGCGCAACGGTCTACGCCCGATGACCCACGCATCTACTTCGGACTGGGACGCGCCTACGCCAAGGTCCACCGCGATCAGGATGCCGCCCGCGCGCGCGAAATATTCGCGCGCCTGAATAAAGGAAGTGAGGAGGATCGCAAATAGATGCGCCGACTGCTTATTTTAGGACCTATGCTGCTTCTCGCTTCTGGAGTAGGCAGCCAGTGCCGAGCCCAAGAACAAATCGATATTGACACCCACGCTCCGACCTCCGCCTTCCCGCATTTCTGGGAACAAATGTTTGGATCCGGACGCGCCATCCTTGCGCTGCGCGAGAGCTATCGAAGCGATCTGCGTGCGGTCAAGCAGGTCACCGACTTCCGCTACGTGCGCTTCCACGCCATCCTGCAGGACGAGGTAGGTGTATATGACGAAGACGAGCACGGCGATCCCGTCTACAACTTCGCCTATGTGGACCAGATTTACGACGGCCTTCTGAAGAACGGTGTACGGCCAGCCGTGGAAATCAGCTTTATGCCGAAGAAGCTGGCCTTTAATCCTGACGCGTTGCATCCGTTCTGGTACAAGCAAAACGTCTCGCCACCCAAAAGCTGGGAGAAATGGGACGGCCTGATGACCGAATTCGCGCGGCACCTGGTGCAGCGCTACGGCGAGGATGAGGTAGCCCAGTGGTACTTCGAAGTCTGGAACGAGCCGAATATCGACTTTTGGAATGGCATTCCCCGCCAGAGAAGTTATTTCGAGTTGTACGATCACACCGCCCGGGATCTCAAGCGCGTCAGTCAACGATTGCGCGTGGGAGGCCCGGCCACCGCGGCGGCTGCTTGGGTGGACGAATTCTTGAAACATGCGGCAGAAAATCATGTACCGGTAGATTTTGTTTCCAGCCACGGATACGCGGATGACACAGTAGAGGATCTATTTGGCACGAACGAAGACATTCCCATGGACGATCGCGTCTGCCGGGCGATATCCAAAGTGAGAAAGCAGATTCAAAGCTCCGCCATGCCAAAGCTGCCGCTGCTGTGGACCGAGTGGAACGTTCCCGGAATGAAGGCGGCGCGAGACACCTCTTATGTCGGCCCGGCGCTGGCTAACACCGTTCGAGAGTGTGATGGAACAGTGGACATGATGTCGTTCTGGACCTTCTCCGATGTGTTTGAAGAGGGCGGCCCGATTCCAGAACCATTTGAGGGGCATTTCGGACTGAGGGCCGAAGGCGGAATCAATAAACCAAGCTATTACGATTTCGGTCTTCTGCATAAGCTCGGCGATCAACGCCTTGCGAACTCGGCTTCGGACGTGATCGTAACCAAGCGCAAAGATGGAACGCTGGTAATCGCGGTCTGGAATCTCGTCGACCCTGGTAAGACTGGAAGCACAAAGAAGGTCCGATTGATCCTGAATGGCGTTCCGAGTAACGCCATGGTCAACATAAGCCGGGTTGACGACGACCATGGAAACGCCTTGGCCGCGTATAAAGCTCTGGGTAGCCCACGCTACCCGAGCGAGGATCAGGTTCAGCGAATCAATGCCGCGACGGCGCTTCCCCCGCCGACCCGGCAGCATCTCGAGGGAAATCGTCTCGATTTGAACTTGCAGCCAAATGCACTTGTTCTAGTTGAAGTGGAGGGCGATTATCGGTCGAAAGACAACCTGGATTCGGCAACGAATGCTCTGCAATGAGTGAAGCGTACATCACTCACGTGCGTCCTGCCATTTCTTTCAACAGCGGAGATATGCGCAGCCACGGGAAGCAAGACTCGTTTACCGCCGATGGCAGCCGGTGCATAGTTCACATCGACGTGCAGTCGCACAAGGCCGATTTTCGGCGAGATATCGACTGCGTCAACCGAAATTTTTTCCAAGAGACGATCCTCCTCGCTTGCCCAAAATGATCCTCTTTCTCCTGCTTTAGCTGCCATGCCGTCAAAATTTATCCATCCAAGGTGCGTTCTGTACTGGAATATCAAAGCGAAAGCATAGGGTCCGCGTTTGTTCGCTTCCTTTTGTCGCGACAACTTCTGCTCGCAAGTTTTCGCTCATAAGCCCACGCGCCAAAGAGAAGTAGAGGCCCGTAGTTGCGAACGACGGCCGGACCAACTTAACGGGAGCTACTGCCGAAAAGTGTCGTTCTCCGTGGCGAGCATATAGCTCAGTGCCATTCACAAACGCCACTTCCAGTTCGGCCTGGCCATTCTGATTTTCTCCAGGACGCGTTGAGTGAACGCTCGTCGACATGTTCTCCTCGCACGTGTAGTTGGGTATTTCACCCAGTATGGAAGAAGACTCCGTCTTAATCGGCCAAAGCCACTCCTCAGGTGTCAAATCCTGCGCAAACGCATTAGGGGGAGGAGGCGGGTCAGGGAGCGACAATGCCGTGACAACTCTATCGGCACCTACCCAAGAAATATTCAAGAGCACGAGCAAAATAGACGGCTTCTTTAAAGCCGCGGACGCCGAAAGGATGCTAGAGAAAGGGACGGATGCCAAACTTGAGACTGCAAGAAGAGTTCTTGAGGCGAGGTATCGCGTACCGCTTGCAGAATTTGCGATTACTAGAAAAAAAGCGACATTCAGTTTTCTGGCGCGTGCGGCTCGTATTCCAAGTCGAGGATAGCAAACGATTACCGTTGGCCGTGTGGCGCGGGAGTCGTCGTTGCAAATATGACCTTTTTGAAACAGCTCACTCAAAAGCGAGAAAATGACGTCGCCCCCATATATAGGTCATTACATTCAGGGATTTTGACGTCAATCTGTTTGTACTAGTTGTTTTTGATCGTTCCGCATTTGGCCGCCGCGACTTGAAGCCGTCATACACTGCTTTTGTCATCAGAATCCGAGGTGTAGCGGGCGTGAAAACGTACTTAGCGGTTATAACGCTGTGGAAGTAGCAATGTGGCCCAGCGACATCATTTAAACGGAGTCTATCAACCAAATGTGTAGAGCCGTGGCCGTAAAGTAGGCTTGGCGGACGGAACCAGCGCTTCCGCTCAACGGAATTATAGAGAACGCCTATTTCCGAGCAGGAAGTGAACGATTGCTTCTATTGACGTGCTTCCAGATCTCAGCAGGTATTTAACTGGGGTTTTGAGCGAAAGGGGAGCGCCATTCTCCGTAACCGATGCACTGCTTGAGCAAATCCCGGTAAAGTTTTAGAAAATCGGGAAAGTCATACTTTTCGGCCTTGCGAAATCGAGAATTGAGGCCACCGAGTACTCAGAACAAATAATCAGATCCTACAATCTGAACTATGGCGGTGGGCCGCCGCCTGCCCCATCCGCCTCAAGGTCGACGATCGTGGGACTGCCCACTGCATCGTGCGTAATGACAAGCTCGCTCGAGCCACCCGGACCGACAAAGTGGTAGGACACGGTGATGGTGCATTGTTGTCCAGGGTTCAACATTCCACCGCTTGGGCCAATGTTACAGGTTGTGACGAAGGAATAGGTCGACGCACCGTTGATCGCGATGCTGTTGATGGTGAGTGGGCCCGTGCCGGTATTCGTCAGTGTCACCGTATGATTGGTTATTTTCTTGGTCGTGAAGAAGAGGCTTGTCGGCGACACACTTAACAGGGGCAGCGGAGCGGCGTTGCCCGTGCCCGATAGGTTTACGATCCACGGGCTTCCAGGAAGATTGTGAGCGATCTGCAGCTTGGCATTGCGGACCCCTCCGGCCGTCGGACGGAACCAGACAGCAATGTCAAGTTGGCCGTTGGCTGGTACAGTCAAGCTGGTGCCGGGCTCCGGTACGCAGGCGAAGTCGGCTGCCGCACCGGGAGTATCGTCAGCAAAAGAAAGCCCCGTCAGGGTCACTTCCCAATTAGCGAACACCGTTGTATTCAGCTGCGCACTCGTTGTGCCTACCTGCTGCTCCGGGAAGGTCAACGGATTTGGTTCCGCATACACAGGTTCGGGATCGGGGAGTTCGGTAATTTCAACGAGGCTCCGACCGGCGAACGAAACATAGAGGGCTGGATCTCTCGGATTGGTTACGCCATAACAGCAATTCGCGGGGCGTCCCGGAAACGCGCCGGCGTGCAGCAGGCGGGTCCAATTGACGCCGTCGATTGTGCAGAACACTCCGCCTTCGCCGACGGCGTAACGCACAAGATCGTAAACGGGGTGAAACGCCATGTCGGTCAGGATCAAATCGAAATGATCGCCGATGCCGCTCGAGTTGTCGTTGGATGAAATGGCAATTTGCCCGTTCCATGTAAGCTGCGTCTCGAGAGACACATCCACAAACCATGAGTTCCCCCTGTCGACTGACACCTTCACGTGATTGGAATCCAGAATATAAATCACGTCCGAGTTGTAGGGGCTGGCGAAGAAACGGACGGCAGAGGTGGCGCCGACGCCATTTGAGTTGGGAACAATCATGCGCCAGGCCGCCTCAACTTGCGTCCATGTCCAAAGAGCAGACTCGGCGTTGCCTCCAATATAGAAGACTGTCGCTGCATGGCCGCCGGAAGCTTGCACGACACCCAAACTGTCACCGCTAGCAGGAACGGGAAGCGGTGGGCCTTGCAGGTAGACGTTCGCTCCCTGACCAGGCGCAGTTGCACTCGTCCGCCATTCAGAGCCGTCCTTGATGTTCAGGATGCTTTGAGTCCTCGCGAGGACCGGTTGAGTAGTGGGATTCAAGATGAATATGTAATCGCCTTGAGCCGGGGGCGTTTCCCATGTCCTGCCGAGCACAATCGGCCGGGAGCCGCGCGAATTGTAGTAGCTATTTGCGTTCCAAACCTCCGTAAATGGCTCCGAATCAGGCGGTAAAGGCGGACTTGGCACAATGTGTCGAGTACTCGTTCCCGTGACCGAGGCGTTCGGTAGGCTGCCATACGGCGCTTCGTAGATTGTGACGGTCTGGCCATCTCTCGCACGGACGGAGTTGCCGGAGGTATTCCATCGGGGCGTACAAACGAGCATGGAGTAAGGCCGTTGCGGGTCGTGGAAAGAAGTATCGTTGTCGCCGCCGCCGTATTGCTGGTACGACCACGTCTGGCCGCCATCCATGGAATAGAATCCGTCGTTGTCTCCCGTGTTCAAGGAAAAGGCTGGCCCGCCTCCGACTTGCGCGGCAACGGCTACATTGACGGAGGACAACGTATTGGGCCCGTTGGTGGAGAGGAAGGTATTTCCGCCATCGGTGCTTCTATTGACGCCTCCGTCACTCAAGAGCCAAACGGTTCCGGCGCTCGCCGTATAGCTGCCGTTTGCTAAAGAGGCTGCAAAGTCCGACGACAGAAGAATTCCGTGCAGATCCCAGTGAACGCTCGAGTCCAATGCGTGCCAATCGGAGCCGGAAGCGGGTTGTAGCGGACCCACGTAAGCAGTCTGCCGCTGGGCGCCATAGAACAACAGATTGCCACGCCCCGGCTGTGTCGCCGCGAGAAATACGTTGCCGGAATCCTGTGTGGAGTTAGTTGACGATTGCTCCAAGTAGGCGGGGAGCGCCAATGTTCTTGAAGTGGACGATTGCGAAGCAGACGGGAATTGCGAGTAATCGAATAGATAGAGGGTAGCCGGCACACTCGCGCCACTGCCGTTCGCCGCGATATAGACTTGGCGCGGTGAAACCGGAGAGATCGCCATCACTTTCGCCGAGTTGGAGTTAGCTACCAAGCTGGTTGCGCCACCAATATTCGATGGAAGACTAGCGTGATCTTGAATCCATGACACGCCACCGTCAAACGAAACAAACATAGAGCTGTTGCCCAGCGCATAGATCACGGCCGGCGTGGGATCCGCCGGAGCGTTCTGCCATACGGCAACATGATTTACGGTTTTGGCTGGGCCGCCGCCCCAGGGGAAGATTTGCGCAAAGGTCGCGCCCGCATTCCTGCTGACCGCTAATGAACTTCCGCAAGCCGCATACACCAGATGATCGCTGCCGAGAGCCCATTCCAGTTGTCCAGCGTACTCCGAGGGAGAGAATTTATACACCTGAACCCAAGTTGCACCGCTGTCAGTCGATCGCCATATACCGCGGCTACCTGCGATGCGGTCCTGACTGGTCATGGCCAACACAATATTCTGATAGCCAAGGTTGGCTAATACATAGTTGGAGGCAGGAAATCCTCCTTGGCCGTCAGGAGCTGCCGTCCAGACGCCTGCGTCTCCGAAGGCCACGATGCCGGCTAATCCACCTTTGGTGAAGCTGCCAACCAGTCTTGGATGTCGATCTACCTGCCATGCCTGCTGAACGCCAAAATTTGCCAGGACATACTGCTCGGGCTGAAAGGTGCCATCGCCGTTACCACGAGCAGTCCAGACACCGGCGTCGCCGAAGCCCACAATGTCTGGATGGCCGCTGCTGGTCAAGACCGCCAGATACCTGGGGTGCGAAGCCACCTGCCACCCCTGTTGAACGCCGAAGTCGGCGAGGACATACTTCGCGGGTTGAAAGGTGCCATCACCGTTGCCGAGTGCTGTCCACACACCGGCGTCACCAAAGCCGACGATATCGGCGTGCCCATTGCCTGTCAGATCGACGACAAACCTCGGATGCAAAGATACCTGCCACCCCTGTTGAACGCCGAAGTTGGCAAGGACATATTTAGCGGGTTGGAAGGTACCATCACCGTTGCCGAGCGCAGTCCAGACACCTGCGTCGCCGAATCCCACAATGTCCGGATGTCCGCTGCTGGTCAGGACAGCCAGAAACCTGGGGTGCGAAGCCACCTGCCACCCCTGCTGAACGCCGAAGTCGGCGAGAACGAAATTTGCGGGTTGAAAGGTGCCATCGCCGTTGCCCAGCGACATCGCCACGCCGGCATTCCCAAAGCCCACTATGTCGGCATGTCCATTACCCGTTAGATCGACAACGAACCTGGGGTGCGAAGTCACCTGCCATCCTTGCTGAACACCAAAACCGGCGATGACGTAGTTTTCGGATTGAAAGGTGCCGTCGCCTTTGCCCAGCGCGGTCCAGACACCTGCGTCGCCGAATCCAACAATATCCGCATATCCGCTATTGGTCAGGGTTGCCAAAAACCTGGGATGCAGTTCGACCTGCCATCCGCCCGCCTGATAGCCGAAGTCGTTGAGTACAACATTGGGCTCTTGAAAGGATCCGTCACCATTGCCGAGCGCGGTCCAGACGCCGCTGTTCCCAAATCCAACAATGTCGGCGTGACCACTGGACGTGAGCGTGCCGAGCATTCTTGGATTCTCTACTCGCCACCCGAGCGCGACTGCGACATCCACCACGCACCAGCCGCCAAGAGAGCCGGGAGCATCGAATTGGTCCGGCGCCGGCTGGGGCCATGTCAATTGTGTCCAGGTCTGTCCGCCGTCATAAGACGCCCAAAGATTCGAGTAAGAGCCGACAAACAACACCGACCCGTCCGGTGCGCCGGCAATCGCGAGCATGCGTCCCGTGGGAGAGCGGCCTTTGTTGTTGAGGGTACTGCTTAACTTAGGGCTGATGTCGGTGATCTGCATATTGTCTATATATCCTGTCAGCGATCCTGTATTGGGCTCTTCCTCAGGTTTGGCGCTGGAGCGTCTTTATATTCACCGCACTCTATCGCTCACCCTGGTCGTGCCGTAACTTGTCTGGAATTGAAGTTTTGCTCCGTGCGCATCTCCCCCTGAATACGAGAGGCAGCAATAAAAGAGGAAGCGCGAAAAAACAAAGCTCCAATATGCCACTCCCTCCATCTGGCGAGACGCCAAAGAGTTGTTCGATAAATCGCATATAAACCTCGATCTTACTGGATTGTCCATGCACGTTGCATACCAACGACCCAAAGGCCACCGTCGTCGCGGCCCTGGGATTTTTAAAATGGTCGCGACATCGCCAGTCGGCCAATCTCACTACGAAGCATTGCAGCGCTCATTAGAACACGATTCTCAAGCGGCTTCGCTCTTCTGTTCGCTTACACGCACAGCAAGATGATCGATAACGTCGGCGACTATGCCTCGAACTCATTCCAAGGAGCCCGCACGACGACCGACCAACTGATAGAGGATTTTCCACATCCACAAGAGGACCCACGCGAGATCCGCGGCAGGATCAGTGAGCAACTGGCGAGCTTTTCCTGAAGGTTCTTGGGTCCCAGTTGGCAGGATTGTGAGCGGTTTCGGCAAGGGCGAGGGCTCATACAACACCGCGCACGCGATAAATATAGGTAGGCCTCCTTTCCTGAATGGCGGATATCAGCTCAGATTCGAATGGCCCGGAAGTAAAACCGCGGCGCTTACCCGCCAACGCGTCCTGTGCTCCGACACATGCCTTCCTCTCCTACTAGAACGTTACGCAGGAACTCCTCGGGGCGGCGTCCGGGAACGCAAACTTTTAAGCAACAGGTACAGCAGAACCCGAGCGGACCGAACAGAAACGTCAGAATCAGGCACGGGATCGTCCACCAGTGAGGCACGTTCGAGTATTGAGCGTCACGGACCTGCCAGGCTCCGAGAAATAGATCGAATGCCAGATAGTGAATCCAGCCGGCAACGAGTAGGCAAGGATCGCCGAAAAGCTTTTGTACATCCTGGACGGAGGCGAAGCCCCCTTGGTGTCCTGCCCAGTGAGTGACGACGATGCCCAGATAGAAGGCAGCGAGCAGACCGGGAATAACGAATTTACAAACAACAGAGGCGACATATTTTATGCGACCAACAAAGATCAGAGCGAGCCAGCCGGGCATGGCGACAAGACTGCAAAGTTGGAAAACGGAATCGGTGGTCACGCGGCCGCCCCAGCCGCGTGGCTCTTACCAGGGCGACGATTGCCGGCCCGGTTACGTGTAACCAACCAAAACAGAGCGAAGTTAAGGGTCGCCCATAGCGCCCAAATGGTCGTAAGAACCGCGTCGTGATCGCGGTAACGGGTCGTTTCAGCAGAGCTTCGATCAGAGTGATTACAAAAAAGCCTCCGTAGCTGAGTACCGCGACAGAGATAATCCGCGTTGCTTTCGCTTGCGGGACACGACGGCGCTCAAGCAAGAAAGCCAGAATGGCGAACACTTGCAAGCCGTGCAGGCCCACAAAATGCGCCACTCGGACATCACCATGTTGCGTACTCCAGCCGAGTACGGGAAGACCCTTGCCGCCGTCTATTCCCCCAATTGTGTGCGAACCGGCAATGGTCATGTGATGAGTTTTCTGTGGGGTCTGAATTTGAACGTGGGAGGGAACCGCCATAAAAATGCCGATTCCGGTTCCTACAACAGCCACCGGCGAAGAGTTCATTTAGACGAGTTTTAGTTGTTTGCACGGCAGTGGCTCCCTCTGCGTTCTGCTGCTTGGTTTGGCATCGGCTCATGATCGGGGCGCCGCTGCTTCGTCAACTCCATACACCCCCGCATCTTTAAGGATTCTGTCACCGGTTGCGAGTCTTCGTTCGCGTCCATGTCCACGATCTGGCCCAGATGCATGCGAATGATATGGACGCCGTGATTGTTGTAAGGAGAGCCGTCCGGAAATGATGACGACTGTATTGCCGGGCCAGCCTTTCACCCAATCATCGTGGGACTGTCAACGTGAGACCGGGGCCGAGACGGCCCAAGCGGCCAAGCCATTTGCCGAGCGCTTCACCGTCATGACTCTCACCGCCGAGTGCGTGCTGACCTCCGAATCGATGGTGGACAGTCGGGGCACAATCTTTCGACAACGATGTGTGGTCCTTTTGATTTCCTCTATCTTTCTCGCAGTGCAAATCAACAATGAATGCAAGCGCGGTTTCTCAATCAGCGAAACAAGTAGGCGATTTTTCGGCTTATTTCTTCAACTCACAGCTGAGTGAATGAGCAGAACACCGAGGCACAGGACTGATACCCCAAGGGCGACGGCTCCAATATACGCCGACTGAATCCATCTGCCCGGCGTGGTCGCTTTCGGAGAGGCAACGCTCAGGAAGAAGCCAACCGGGATGAGAATTGCTGCGATCGGTGCGCCTAGACGAGCAATCCACACCCAGAACGGAGGCCCTGAAGTTGAGTCGATGAGCACCTCGCAAATCAGCGAGAGAATCACCAACACTCCAGCGTGGGCATGCCCGCACGAAAGAGACCTTGGCTGACAGGATTTTCAAGATAGCCCGCATCTCTCGTGCGCAACAGACTGAGCAGGTAAACGCCACCGTACTGAATGCTGGGACGGTCAAGAGAAGGATTCCCGTTAGTAATTTGGTATCTCGCGAGATCTCCATCTATGGCCCCCTTCGTACCATCGACTCTCAGTAGTAGGCCGTTCTTAGCAGACGTCGCTACTATCCACGTTTATAGTTCGGTTCCGCCTGCTGACATTAATAGCAAACGACGCGCCGCTCTCTCATTTCCGATGCTGGGGCTGGCGAACCGCTGCTTCTGTTTGCGCCCAAGATAACGTTTGGTTTAAATCGAGACGCGCACCTATCATTTTCCAGAGTTGTCACCGCGCTCGCCATTACCGCACTCGAAGCTGCGCTTGAAGTCTATACACCAAATCTCGTTCGGTCGTGTAGCAGCAGCGAGCGGTTCAGTGTAACGCACCGTTTCTTCGCCTTTGCTTCAGTCTGACGAGACCAGCTGCTTCGATCACGCGATCGATACTGCTCGCCGCGGGCCAACATTCGGCGGGATGAAGGCGTTCCAATCGCGCTCGGATCTTTCGCGACACTCCCAATCGACGACACGGATCGGTCATAGTTGTGTCGCCCGATAACAGTTGAGCGATGAACTTGATGTGCTCATCGGACGTGTGGGACTCTTTCCAGGGCATTGACGCCATTCTCCTCAGAAGATCCGCCGTTACCCATGTGGTCGATCGTCGGTGGCACCCTAGCTCCGAGTCCATACCCCCTTGCTGTCCCTCCCTCTCCGCATCGTCCCGGTAACGCCTCGAAAGAATAAAACTCGCCCCACTCTCTTCAGCAACTTACATCGCAAACTGGCCCGAACTCGCCCCAGCCCGCTTGGTCCCCGTGTTACGCTCCTGGCGTTTAGGAGGCACCCTGCCATGACACGTCACTTGGCTCGAAGAGAGCGCCGCGCAGCCGAGCGCAAAGCTAAGAAAGTTGAACAAAAAAGGAATCGGGCACTCGATCTTTCGACGCCCCTCGCCGCCCCAACCCTCGAAGAAGAATTCTCCCCGGAGCTCATCGCGGAGGCCAACGCCGCCCGTGAGCGCATCCATCGCAAAATAGGCCTCAAACCGCTGGATGGCTTCGTTTCGCAGACCACCCCTGAACCTTCGAAACGCACCGAAATCAATCGCGCGAATTCCCAGCACTCCACCGGCCCTCGCACCGAAGACGGCAGTTTGGATGAGGCCGCGCACTTCAGCGAGCCGAAGACTCAAACAAGGCGTTCGTCTCGTAATTCCATGAAGCACGGCCTCGCTTCGGGCCAGATCGTCATTCCCGGCGAAGATCCCGCCGCTTTCGAAGCCCTCCTGCATGAATTGTTGGAAGAGCATCAGCCCGCCAGCCCCACCGAAGACCTCCTCGTGAAACAGATGGCTCAATCCTACTGGCTAACCCAGCGCGCCCTTCGCCTGCAGAATGAGTGTTTTACGGAGAATGGCCTGGACGAAAAGCGTCTCGCTCTCTTCCTGCGCTATCAAACCACTCACGACCGAGCCTTCCACAAAGCCCTAAGTACGCTCCTTCGCCTCCGGTCTGGCTTCGTTTCGCAGTACGGCCGAAAATCGCCGATTCAGAGCCGGGGAGCGCAGCAACCGGCCCGCCGATTCGCTTCGTTCCGCAGAACCCTGAGCGGCAGCGAGGGGCAGGTCGTCGCCCCGAGCCCCGGCACCCAGTTCGTTCGGCAAAATGACCCCGGCGAGCCTCATAAAATAACCCAATTAATCACCGAAGCCGCCTGAACAGAAAACACGAAAGATTTCAAGGTATTTGTGGTATCTATCGGGTATGTCACAGCTCTTCAGGGTTCTCCCCAGGTTTATTCCTCGAATTCTGGCCTTGTTATGCCTTGCGTCCTTGCCGGCGCTGGCCCAGTTTAGCGCCAGTTTGCAGGGTACGGTCACTGATCCGTCGGGCGCGGTCGTTCCCGGCGCGCACGTAAAGCTTTTAAACAATGGTACGCAGGCGACGCAGGAAACAACCGCCAGCGATCAGGGTTTCTACCGTTTCAATCAACTTCCGGCGGGCACTTACACGCTGACCGTCGATGCACCCGGTTTTCAAACAGCCACGATCACCGAGGTGCAGCTCGCAGCGGATATAGCGCAAACGAAAGACGCTACGCTGCAAGCGGGCAACATTCAAAGCACCACTACTGTGACCGCATCCGCTGTCCCGACTCTCCAGACGGCCGACGCAAGCGTCAGCGGAACCATCACCAGCCAGGCTATCGAGCAACTGCCGACCTTCGGCCGCGATCCCTATGAATTGGTCCGGACCATGCCCGGCATAGACGGAACCGGGGCGCGCAGCGGCAACGGTCAGTCTGCTACTCTCGGCAATACCACCGGGCCGGGCGGCTCCTCGACCTCCATTTTCCAGACCGAGAACCAGCTGCAAGTCAGCTCCAGCGGCCAACGCGTGGAGCAGAATGTGTTTCTCCTGGATGAAGTCTCGGTAAACAGTTTGGGGTGGGGCGGCGCGGCGGTGGTCACTCCTAATTCCGAGTCCGTGCAGGACATCACCGTGGTCACCAGCGATTATCTTGCCGAGGATGGGCGCGGCAGCGGGGCGCACATCAAGATCACGGATAAGAGCGGTACAAATCAGTTTCACGGCAGCGCCCTATTTTTGTATCAAGACCCGAACTTAAACGCATACAACAAATGGGGTGGTCCGGATAATGCGCCTCCCATTCGCGTCGAAAACGCCTATCGCCAGTATGCGGGCAGCGTGGGCGGGCCTATCAAAAAAGACAAGCTGTTCTTTTTCACCTCCTATGAAGGGTTGCACAACAAGACCACGAGTTACGGAACGGGTTGGACATTGACGCCTCAGGCGGATCAGCTGATTGCTGCGCAAAACAATGTCGTTGGTAAGATTTTCAGCTCCGTAAAAAACACCCCGCGGATCGTGGCGGTGCTGGGCGGGCCGACAGCTAGTTGCGCAGGTCTTTTCGGCAGCAATGCGGCCGCCGTATGCCGGGATGTCCCCGGAGGGTTGAATGTTGGTTCGCCCGGGCCGGGCGTTGCGCCAGGAAATCCCTACTATCCGAGTCCACCCAATGCGGGATCCATCGGCGGCGGGTTTACCAGCACTCCCGATCTCCAATACGTGCAGTACTACCTTCCCGGCAGCCAGATTGGGAATCAGTTCAACGGACGCATCGATTACAATCTCTCCTCGAAAGATTTGATTTTCGCCTCCGGATACTATACGCTCCTGAATGCAGTCGCCGCCGATGGCGCGTCCGGGGGAGCGCCCGACGCCGACGTGACGTTTAAGCCCGTAACCACTACTATTACGGCCGGCTACATCAGAACCATTAACGCCACGACTATCAATGAGCTCCGGGCCAATTTCACCCGCTTTGCCGATAACGGCGTGAGCGATAATCCTTCTGTCGACTGGGGTATTCCTCGCCTCCAGGTTCAAGATTACCCGTTTGGACTGATCGCAGTAGCCGGCCCTCCTCAAGGCGGCGACACGCCATCGATCCTCGCCCAAAACACCTATGAAGCTCGCGATACGCTGATCAAAGTTTGGGGCAACCATACGGTCCGCTTTGGCGGCAACTACCGCTGGGAGCAGGATAATAACAACCTGTTCGGCTCCGATCGGCCTGTCTACAATATTTCAGGACTCTGGAACCTGGCCAATGCCGCCCCAATCTATGAAGGTGTTTCTGCCAATGTGAGCAACGGCGCCCCGGGGAATGCCGCGCGATATTACCGCGATTCGGACGATGCCTTGTTCGTCCAGGACGATTGGCACTTCTCTTCCAGCCTGACGCTGAATTTGGGATTGCGTTGGGAGTACTTCGCGCCCATTAGCGAGGCGCGGGAAAATCTCGCCAATGTGTTCCTCTCCGCCACCGGACCCGACCCGATTGTCGATGCTGCCATCAAGCATGTCAGCCAATTGTGGAATCCGAATTATAAAGATTTCATGCCTAAGATCGGCTTTGCGTACGCTCCCATTGCTCTCAAACAGAAATTCGTCGTACGTGGAGGCTTTGGCATCGCCTCTAACCGGCAGAACATTAATATCTACTCGAACGGCGCGGAGGACATTCCGAACGACTTTAATTTCAACCTTTGCTGCGGAACGGCAGGCGCTCCGTACGTCGGTTTCGGCTCGCCTTTCGCCGGCGGAACCATTCAGCTGGCTACCGGAAGCACCAAGTCCCCGAACAGCTATCCCACCAACCCGGCCTTGGGCGTTGGAGTTAATCCAGTCACTGGCACTCCAAATGCGAATTCGGCCACCGGGGTGGGCACCGAAGTGGAGGCCTACGGAGCTTGGCCCAATACCCCGGATGCCTATTCGTACTTGTATTCATTCGAGACACAGACCCAAGTCTCGAAAGACATCGCGTTTATCCTGGGCTATCAGGGAGCGGTAAGTCATCACCTGATCCGACTGGTCGACCAAAATTTCCTGTATCCAACTACGGTCGGTAACGCGATTACTCCTTTCTACGCGGCCTACATTCCCACTCCCGACGTGAACGCGTCCTACAACGCGATGTACGCGCGCATTTCCAAAACGTTTTCGATGGGCTTTTCGGTCGACGCGACTTACACCTGGAGTCACAGCATCGACATGCTCTCGGCCGAAGGACCCGGCTTTGTTACTAATCAAACGGATCCCGCCCATGCCCAGACGGATGAATACGGGTCGTCGGACTATGACTCGCGCAACCGATTTGTAGCGAGCGGCTTGTGGACGATACCGATTTTCACCCATAACAAAGGCTTCCTGCACAGCGTCTTTGGCGGATGGCAGCTCGGTGGTATTCTTACCGCTTATTCCGGGTTTCCGTGGACTCCTATAACC
>JBAUUG010000569.1:0-13144 GCA_049582585.1 Bryobacteraceae bacterium
GGAAAAGAATGAAGAGTCCGATAACAGATATTATGTAAACTTGCTAGGTATAAATAGACTTGACTAATCCGCGATTCAAGCGCATACTTGAATCATGGTGAACGGACCTAAAACCCTTCTGGAAGCAGTCGCATACTTCAAAGATGATAACAACTGCATTACATATCTGGCGGCAAAGCGTTGGCCCGATGGAGTTACGATCTGCCCGACGTGCGGTAGCTCAAATGTCAGCTTTCTAAAAAATCAAAAACGCTGGCAGTGTAGCGCTCATCATCCCAAGCGCCAGTTCTCTATCAAGGTCGGCACCATCATGGAAGATTCACCAATCGGTCTCGACAAGTGGCTTCCGGTGATGTGGCTGATTGCGAACTGCCGGAACGGTATTAGCTCCTGGGAGATTCACCGTGACCTAGGCGTTACCCAGAAAACCGCGTGGTTTATGCTTCACCGCATTCGGCTTGGGATGCAGGACGACAAGAGGGGCGGCAAGCTATCCGGCGAAATCGAGATTGATGAGACGTTCATCGGCGGCAAGGCGCGGAACATGCACAGAGCCGATAAAGCAAGAAAGCTCGAAGGCAAGGGCGGCGGGGCGGTCGGAAAGATCGGTGTTCAGGGCCTCTTGAAGCGTGGCGGGAACATTCGGGTACACGTTATAAACGACAGCAGATTCGAAACCCTGATTCCTAACGTGGAAGAGGATGTACAGAAGGGCGCTCATGTCTACACCGACGAATTGAAGTCTTACTTCTGCCTTCAGGCCGATTATGCCCATGACGTTATTAATCACAGCGAGATGTACGTCAACGGGCAGATCCATTTGAACGGTCTGGAAAATTTTTGGAGTTTGCTCAAACGCGGGTTAGGTGGCACCTACGTTTCCGTTGAGCCGTTCCACTTGTTCCGCTACGTCGATGAACAGGCGTTTCGCTACAACCACTGCAAGCACGCTGATGGATCGAAGATCAGCGAGGCGGAGCGTTTTGACAGTCTGTGCGATCAGATTGTGGGTCGCCGGTTGACCTACAAGCAATTAACCGGGAAGGAGGACCAAAGGCAAGAGGAAGCTTTCTGAGAAAGAGGCTAGGCGTCAAGGACGCGGGAAACGGGCTGCTTAGGCTTGGGTCCGCGCTTCTTGCCGCGCAGATGAACTGTACGCTTGTGTTCCGCGTGACGTTCTAAGATCTTCTCGCGAGGAACAGACAACACCTTACCCACCAGCGAGTCGAAGCGTTCGAATGCTTCAGGACCTTCCACCATATCTTTCTTGGCTAGTTCTTCCATGCTGATATGATGTCACGAATCCCGTGATATCAGGCCGTCTTCCAGATCTTCTTAAACGGTTCGTAAAAGCGCTAGAAGCTCTCAAGGCTTCGCTCGACAAGCACGCTGAAACCGTACGCATATACGGAGAGACCGCAAACGGCCCCGAAGATAAACAGCCACCACAGCCTGTTATAGGTATCGAACTTCGCCTTCCAGTAGAAGTAGGAGAATACTGCAATGCCGAGAACCAAACAAGACCATCCAAACGCTTTCGAACAGGGAAGACTATTCTCGAGATAGTGGCGGTCAGTACTGCAGTTGCAGTCGCCATTCTCACAAATTGTTCGCTGCGGCAAATCAAGAGACAAGCCGACATGGCCCAACTTCACTTGGCAATCGTTGACCGTCCATTGATTGGCCTGGCCCGTCCTAGATTTGAAAGAATTCCGCCATTTTGGCCTAATGGTGAGAAGGGGGAATTCTATATTCCTAATAAGAATACTGATCGGAGTCAGTTGAGTCTGCGGGTATACTACAGGAATTCCGGGACAATCCCTGCAGTGCAGTGTTACGAATATCATCTTGTTAAAGTCGGGCCGCACGTGTCTCCATATCGGCAAAGCACCAATGAAGAATGGCGTAAAGTAACTCTTCCCAGTCTCCAATTTAATTGCCCGAATCCCGGAGAAAAAGGCGCCGGTGATGGCCCTCTTTTCCCATCCGCTGAACCTAGTCCTCGGCAAGCCTTCAACAACGACGAACTGGCGACGCTTAACTACCCAGACGTAATCAGTGGTAAAAATAGCCTGTATATCATCGGATGTATTCGCTACGAATCGCCCGACTGCAGTTGGCACCGGACCGACTTCTGTTTCTATTTCGCGCAGAAGAATCCAGGTGAAAGGGCCGGGGGAATTGATGCGTGCCCGAAGTGGCAATCCGCAAACTAATAGACACAGCAGCAGCGCCAGCCTGTCACGCCGTAACCAGCGTAGCAAGGATTGGATTAGCCAGCGATATTTATACCACTTGCTAGGTATAAAAATCGCCGGCTAATCCACCCCTCCCTACGCTGGTTACGGGGTGACAGGCAGGCGGTGCTACTTTACGTAATTTTCTGCAGCATCGCGGCAGAACGCTGTATTGCCAGCGTTGAGCTTGGTGAGGCAAATCCCGGTCTCATAATTAGCACCGTAGGAATCGGAATAGACAATGTGCGCGCGGATAGAGATGGTTCCCCCTTGTTTTGTCGGGCTAGTATCGGCAGCGAACTCTCTACTGGTTATACGGCTAGAAATGACCGTGGCAATAATTTCGCCGCCCGGTGGGATTGGTCCACTATGACTGCCTTGTTGTCGCATCCCGTAGGACAGTACGAATGGGCCATCATCAATTTTTATCCAATCCAGCAAGCCAACATCGCGTGCCGGGGACTTACCGTAGTTACTGATGTGGTAAGTCCACAAGATCTGCCCGTGGCCCGGATACGCAGAAAGCGCGAGGAAATCAGGGTTGCCAAAACCGTTGTTAGTAAGCCATAAGTATGGCCTTTGCTCATCCTTGAACTGATCTCGTGCCTGCCTGATCGCATCACGAGCGGATTGACCAGACTGTTGCGCTGCGACGACAGCGTCGGTAGCGGCTTTGGTGGACTTCCTCATCTCTCCCAGTTGGCCGTAGTAAATCCACGCGATCAACAGGTTAACCAGTACGCTTGCAACGCCAATACTAATAAGCCAGCGCTCACCGTCTCTAAGGTCCTGTTCAAGTTTTATGGCGCTTTCCTGGTGCTGACTGGCAGCGTCGTGCTTTGGTTTAGTTTCTGTATCGCAGTTTCGAATCACTTCACTTTTCGGATCAACACTCACATTGGGCTGCTCACCGCCGGACTTTTCTTCGCTGGGATCTTGATCTGGCATGGATATACTTACGTGCTTTGAAGTCGTGACATCTTCCTCATCGCGTCCGTCATTCGCGCCAGTCCTGCGCACCGTGCCAAATGCGCGATATTTCAACGGCGTAATCAGTGACTTTGTAAACCGCCACATAGGGCAGGCCGGGAAAAGGTAGCTCGCGCCGGCCTTCGATACGACCGGGGCGGCCACGATTCGGAAAATCCTTGAGTGATACGCAGCCGTCATAGATGGTCTTGACGACCTTGCGGGCTGCGGTCGCGTTGTCCCGTTCGATGCGTTTAAAGATGTGTTCCAGGTCTTTTGCCGCTGAAGGTGCCCAACGAACTTCCATCAGGAATGAAAAAGCCGTTCAAGCTGTGCGCCGACCTGCTCACTGGTGAAATACTCGCCACGTTCCAATTCTGCTTCACCTAGCTTCACTGCTGCAACGAAACGGGCTTCTTCATCGAGATAATGACTGATGACTTCCACCGCGAGCGTATCGGCTGCCTGCCCTTTGTGAGCGGCAATCTGTGCGAGCTGATTTTGTTGTTCGAGGCTAAGAGGAATTTCCATGCGTCTGAATTAAGGATTACATGGGTTGGAGTCAACTTTCTTGTAGCGTTTGGCATTTCCGGGGATGCGCAAGCGGAGTTTGAGCGGTAGCGGTTTCAAACCCCTCTTGTGGGGGTAGCTGACCGGGCGCTCGCAATCCAAACTACCTCCCAGGTGTTTTTCCGACTTTCTCTCGACAGCGTTTGCCCCAAGGATTCCCTCACGCGCGTCTCGATAGCATCGCCGGTATCCGCCGTGTGGGAGCCGATCGGCGTATTTAGGCTAGTTTCAACGCCATTAAAGTAAAATCTGAGATTACGACGTATGGCTACTAAGACCAAAACGCTTCCCCGGCCGAGCAACCGGCGGACAAAGGCCGATGTTCAGCAGGAATTTGAAACCATCCGGCGTGAGACGGAAGTTGCCCGCGAATCGGCCAGCCCGAAAGCCACGGAAGCCGAGCAGCGTCACTCAGCCGAGACGCGCGAGGCTGTCGAGGAGATCTCAATCGATTCGGTCGCGCAGCGGATCTCTGGGTTGGGCGGACACATCTCGCGTACTTTGATTGATCTTTCGGACCGGCTGACCGGCGAGGTCGAGGTGCTCGCCAGAGTTCGGGAGGCAGTCCAGTTGGAACGCCAGGAATTAGAGCGGCTTCACAAGATTGATGTCGCCGCTACCTCGATCGATCAGCTGGTTCAAGATTATGAGCGCGAACGGGAGCGCTTGCAAACAGAGATCCAGGCACGCCGAAGCGAATGGGAGCAGGAGGCCCGAACAGGCGAGCGGGAACGAAAGGAAGCGGAAGAGGCCTTAAGGAAACAACGTCAACGCGAGAACGAAGACTTCGAATACAGGAAACAGCTCGAGAGGAAGAAAGCCCAGGATAAGTACGAAGAAGAAATGCGGTTGCTGGAAAACAAAAATCAAGAGCGGCAACAGGAACTTGATCGCAACTGGGCGCAGCGTGATGCCGACTTGAAAGAACAAGAGGACGAACTCGCCCGATTGCGACGAGAGGTTGACGATTTTCCGAAGCGTGTCGCCGCCGAGAAGGAGGCAGCTTTGGCAGAAGCGACTCGGCGAGCAGCGTCGGAATATGAGCAGCGCATTTTGATTCTTCAGAAGGATGCCGAAGCTGAGCGGAAAGTCAGCGGGCTTCAGGTGCAGACGCTTCAGGATGCGCTTAGCCGGCAGACCGAACAGGTCGTCTCACTCGAAAAGGCGCTCGAGGAAGCAAAGCGACAAGTGCAGGAGATCGCCTTGAAAGCTATCGAAGGCGCATCCGGGTCAAGGGCGCTTGCGCATGTCAACCAAATTGCAATGGAACAGGCGAAGGGCCGACCGCAAGGTTAGCGCCACGAAAAAAAGGCCGCTCCAGCTCGTGTCAGGTGAGCCGGAGCGGCTGAGGGAAGGATCATGATCTTCAGCGGCCGTGATGACCACCGCCGGAAGAGGAATGCCCGCCGCCACCACCGTGGGAAGATCCACCGCTGCTGCGCGGCGAACCTCCACCGTGTGACGATCCGCCGCCTTTCGAGGCCGAAGGCGCGCTGTAATGCGGCGCGGCCGGTGCGCTGTAGCGCGGCGCAGCCGGCGAGTTATACCGAGGCGCGCTATAGGTTGAGCGTCCAGCGTTGTATCCGTTCATACCCAGCGGGCGAGATTGATAATTTCCGTTAGAGTTGCCGGTCCCGAAGCTTCGTCCAGAGTTTGGTTGGGCAAAGCTCGGCTGCGCGTAAGTAGACCGAGGCTGATTCCCTGCCCTCCCGTAGGCGGGCGCGGATGGCTGTGGCTGGCCGAAACGATGCCAACCGCTGGCTTCTTGTCCGCCTGCGAAACTTTGCCGCAACCCATTCGAAGTCCCCGGATCGCCGAATCGCTGCCAGCCTCCTCCGCCGGACGTTCTCGGCGCCGCGGCATAGCTGTTTCTCCCCGCCTGTGCCCCTTGCATATTCGGTGCGACTCCGTGCGAGCCCGGCTGTGCAGAGGCGAATCGGGATGCTCCACTGAAAGCCTGAGTACGCGGCTGCTGATGTTGGAAGAATTGGCGGTTCGCGGCTGAAGCGAGTCGCGGATTAGCCACTGCTGCCCGATTTGAGAACTGATAGCTGGCGCGGGTTGGCGAAACGGGCAGCCCACCGCGAAATGGCGTGGCGCCCGCCAGTTGCCCACGCGTTGCCGGACTGAAGCGCTGGCCCCCCCGTCCAAAGCTGTTGTACGCGGTCGTGATGGCGCCGCCGCGTATACCCGCATTCCGATACATGCCGGCTAGGTTGCCGTTGCGGAAGCCCCCATATTCACCGCGGCCGTAGCCGCCGCCCCAGCCATGTCCCCACCAGGCGTGGAAGAGTTCAAATGGCGCTAAGGCGACCCAGCCGAGGCCGATTCCAATTCCGCCCCACCCGAAGAAACCCACCAACGCGGGACTCCAGAAGTAAGAGGACAATCGTGCGCCCGGCCACCAGCACCAGCCCACGCCGGTATTCCAGAACCACCGTCCGTAGTGATAAGGAGCCCAGCCCCATGGCGCGGAGTCGACCCACGTCCAGCCGTAATAGGGTTCGTATGTCCACTGTCCGTAACTATACGGCGACCAATCCGCTACGGGAGGTTGCGGCGCCCAAACTTGCCCATACTGCGAAGGCACCCAATTACCATACGCATCCAGATCGTCAGCGCCGTAAATGTCGCGGCTCACATATTGATAGCTTCGCGACGAGAGCAGCTCATGATCGCGGGTTGCGCTCCAATCGTCGAATTGATCTCGCGCAACTTCGTAGGTATTCTGAAATTCCGGATCCGAAGGATTTCCCCGGACCAGAATCGAGTGCCCTGGGTCCACACGCTGCGATCCACGGGGGCTGTAGATTTCTGCTTGCCCGGAACGAACCGTGATCTGCGTGGTGCCGTCGTCGAGAACGGAAATGCGATACTCGCCCTCGGCTTCCGGCTTCAGGGCTATGCTCGGCGTGTCGATCTCCGCCTGGGCGTTCGAATCGCGGAGCACGCGGTAAATCATGGTTCCCGCCCCGAGCTGGAATTGATAGCGCCGATATTCCACATCCGCGAATCCGATATCGGTATTCGGCGCGAGGCGGATCAGGTTCGCCGAATCCAGTTCCACTTCTGCTCGCGAGCCGGGCGAGGTCTGCAGATGATCCTGCGCCATTAGCGGAGCGTTGATCGCAGCAGCAACTAACTCGCCGGAGTCGCCACGCTTCACATTCACGTCGCCTTGAACGATGCTGATGCGCGCGACGCCGTGTTGTTGATCGGCTGCCTGATCCTGCGCGTTTGGATCCTGCTGCCCGTTGGGCGGTTGCCCTTGCGGATACTGCCCTTGCGGATACTGCGCTTGCGGATATTGCGCTTGGGGGTATTGCGCTTGGGGATACTGCGCAGCCGGATATTGCTGGCCGGACGGAGGAGGCGCTGCTCCGTCCTGGGCTGCCAGGGGCGGCTCGATTGCGAACACGGCAAACACGGCAGCCAAAAACATCGTAAATAGGTCGCGCCACATACTGCTCACGGTCTTCTCATTTACACGTAGATATCCAAACCTACAATCCTTTTGTTATCAATAGCTTATGGTCGACAACAGCGGTCACGAGATGGCCGAAAACCACCACCGTGGGCGCCTTGCACCGCCTCAGTGCTCCCGTGCCTGGAATCCGGCAGAGAAACCTCGAACAAGGCGCCTACCTTTCTTTTCACAACGGAGTACAGTAATGCCCTTCCCAAGGTTCCGATTGAGTCCTTTCCTTTTCGGTGCAGCGCTGTTAATTTCAACCCGTGCACCGGCGCAAGTGTTCGTTCAACAAGGCGGCAAGTTGATCGGCAGCGGTGCCCTTGGCGCAGCGCAGCAAGGCTCGTCGGTAGCTATATCCGCCGACGGGAGCACCGCTCTGGTAGGCGGACCCTCTGACAACAGCGAGATCGGCGCGGTATGGGTGTTCACGCGAGATGCTCAGGGCAATTGGAGCCAGCAGGGTGGCAAGCTGCTCGGCAGCGGAGCTATTGCTCCGGCGCAAGGCAATTCCGTCGCGCTTTCGGCCGATGGGAATACGGCTCTGGTGGGCGGCTTTCGTGACAATGGCGCGGTTGGCGCTGTATGGGTGTTCGCTCGAGACAGCAACGGCATTTGGAGCCAGCAGGGAGATAAGCTGGTGGGCAGCGGCGCGGTCGGCAACGCGTATCAAGGCTCTTCTGTTGCGCTTTCCGGCGATGGAAATACAGCTTTGGTGGGCGGTGATGGCGATTACGGCGGCGTCGGCGCGGTGTGGGTCTTCACCAGGGATCGCAACGGCGCTTGGACCCAGCAGGGGAGTAAGTTGGGTGGCAGCGACGACGCCGGCACTGCGGGTCAAGGCTATTCTGTTTCGCTTTCGGCTGATGGAAACACCGCGCTGGAGAGTGGTCCCGTCGACAACACGTTTATTGGCGCCGCGTGGGTCTTCACCCGCGACTCGAGTGGCAACTGGACCCAGCAGGGGAGCAAGCTCGTAGGCATCGACGCGGTCGGCACTCCATACGAGGGCCATTCCGTGGCCCTTTCCGGTGATGGAGACACAGCCCTGATTGGCGGGCCATACGACAATGGAACACTGTTCGGCTCCGCTCCCGGCGCGGTCTGGGTCTTCACCCGAAACAGCAGCGGAATTTGGACTCAGCAGGGCAGCAAGCTGGTCGGAGGCGGAGCCGGTGGGGATGGATTGCAAGGATGGTCGGTCGCGATTTCCGGCAATGGCAATACGGCTTTGGTAGACGGCCCTCAATATGTTTCCGGCGGCGGGATTTGGGTCTTCATACGGAGCGCCGGAATCTGGAGCCAGCAGGGAGGCACGCTGGCGAACCCAGGCGAATCGGTCGCGCTCTCAGCGGATGGAAACACGTTTATGGTGGGCGGCTTCGGCGATGCGGATGGCGCCGGGGCTGCGTGGCCGTTCGTGCGAGCCCTCTCGGAGCCGCTGGCATTGGTAGCGATTGCTCCCTGTCGCCTTGTGGATACGCGCAACCCGGACGGGCCGTTTGGCGGGCCGGAGTTGGCGGGCGGCGCCTTGCGAACGTTTGATATCCCGGCCGGATCATGCGGCATTCCTTCAAGTGCCGAAGCCTATTCGCTGAACGTTACCGTTGTGCCCGATGCTCAGCTCGGATACCTGACGGTGGGCCCCTCCGGGCAAGCGCTGCCGTATGTCTCGACCCTCAACTCGGACGGTCGCGTCAAGGCCAATGCGGCTATCCTTCCTGCCGGGGGCGATGGCGCCATCAATGTCTTCGCGAGCAACTCGACGCAAGTGGTTCTCGATATCGACGGCTACTTCGTGCCCGCCGGAACCTCCACGCTGGCCTTTTATCCGCTGACGCCCTGCCGAGCGTTCGATACGCGCGGTGAATCTTTCATTCCAGGCGGCACGTCGCGCGCCTTTGACATTCTGTCGAGTCCCTGTTCCATTCCATCTACGGCCCAGGCATATTCACTGAATTTCACGGCAGTACCGCGCGGTCCGCTCGGGTATTTGACGGTGTGGCCTAGCGGCGAAGCGCAGCCCGTTGTCTCAACTCTAAACGCACAAACGGGCGCAGCAACCGCGAATGCCGCCATCGTGCAGGCGGGCTCAAACGGCGAGATTTCGGTCTTCGCCAGCAACGATACGGACCTGGTGATTGACGTGAACGGGTACTTCGCGCCGGGCAGGTTCCGGCGGCTTGTCGCTGTACACGCTGACCCCCTGTCGCGTGCTCGATACGCGCACTTCCTCGGGCGAATTCAATGGAACACTGACGGTAAACGTGAGCGGCAGCAGTTGCGGCGCTCTAGCTTCGGCGGCGCAAGCATTTGTGCTGAATGCCACGGTGGTTCCGCCCGGCGGATTGGGATATTTGACACTGTGGCCGAATGGGCAAATACGACCCGGGGTCTCGACATTGAACGCCGGCGATGGGGCGGTCACGTCGAACATGGCGATCGTGGCGATGACCAACGGTTCGGTCGAGGTTTTCGCTTCGAACATGACACAGTTGGTGGTGGATATTTCGGGATTTTTTGGACCCTAAACGGGCAGGCTCAATTTGAACACTGACCCGTGCTTGCCGTCGCTCTCCACCCAGATTTTGCCGCCGTGGGCTTCGACAATTTTTTGGCATATCGGCAAGCCCAGACCGCTGCCGGGTATTTCTCTTCCATGCAGGCGCTTGAATGGCTCGAAAATCTGCCGATGATAGCGCAGCTCAATTCCCTGCCCGTTATCTTCGACGGAGATGATGTAAGTCTCCGATTCTTCTTCCGCGGATACGTGGATTGCCGGCGCCTCGCTGCTCCGAAATTTAAGCCCATTGCTGAATAGCCGCTGGAACAGTTGAACGAATTGGGATTCGTCGATCAGAAGCTCGGGCAAATTCGCATAAGTGATCCGCGCATCGCACGACCGAATCATTTGGTCGAGATTCATGATGGCCCACTGAACGACGGAATTCAGATGTATCGTTTTGCGGCTAGGCGAGGTTTCGATGCGTGAGTAAGCGAGTAAGTCATTTAGGAGCGTATTCATGTCGTTCGCGGCGCTGATGATGAATGACGCCAGCTCGCTTGCCTCTGGGTCTGGCGCGCACTGCCGCTGGAGCATCTGCGTGTAAGCTGTGATGGTGCGCAATGGCTGCCGCAGGTCATGCGCTGCGGCGTAGATGAGGTCTTCGGTTGTCACGCGGCTTCGAGCAATCCGAGGCGCTCGAGCAGAGCGCCTGCGTCGGGATCGCGCCCCATGAATTGCCGGTACAACTGAGCGGGATCTTCGCTATCGCCGCGCTCGAGTATACGGCGCCGGTACTCTTCGCCGGTTGCAGTATTGAAGATGCCCTCGCGCCGGAATCGCGTGAACGCGTCGGCATCCAGCACCTCGGCCCATTTATAGGAGTAATAGCCTGCGCCATAAGCCACCGGGCTCGCAAACAGGTGGGTGAAGCTGGCGATCATCCCGTAATCGTCAGGCAACGGCGCAGGAGAAAATTGCGCCAGAATTTCCCGGGCGTAGGCCAGCACATCGCCATGCCTCTCGGGATCGTATTCGCGATGGAGCTTCAGGTCGGTGATTCCGAAACCCAATTGCCGCATCTGCGCATTCGCGCTGCGAAAGGTTCGGGCCCGGCGCATTTTTTCGAACAGCTCTTCCGGAATCGCTTCGCCGGTCCGGTAGTGGCGCGCGAAAAGCTGCAGCGCCTCGCGTTCCATGCACCAGTTCTCCATGATCTGCGACGGCAGCTCCACGAAATCCCAAGGAACGTTCGTACCCGAAAGCGTGCGTACCGGGACGCGGCTCAGCGCGTGGTGGAGAAGATGCCCGAACTCATGGAAGATGGTTTCAACTTCGCGGTGGGTCAGCAGCGACGGTTTGTCCTCGACTGGCGGGGTCAGATTGCCGCAAATTAATCCGATATGCGGCTTCTTCTCGTCCGGATTGCCGGTGATAAGTGAATCCATCCAAGCGCCGCCGCGTTTATTTTCGCGTGGGAACCAATCTGTATAGAAACCCCCCAGGAGCTCGCCCGAATCGACATCTTCGATCCGGAAGTATTTGACTGCCGGATCCCATCCCGGAACTCCCGGTTCTTCGATCACCTTGATGTTCAGGATGCGGCTGAAGATGTCGAACATTCCAGCCACGACTCTCTCGAGCTCGAAGTACGGCCGCAGCTCTTCTTCGTCAAATTCGTAGAGGGCGTGGCGCTGCTTTTCAGCGAGATAACTTACGTCCCACGCATTGACTTCGGAGTAACCTAATCTACTCCCCATCTCGGCAAGGCTCTGATTCTCGTTTATGAAGAACTTCTCAGTTTTGCGCTGCAAATCGCTAAGGAACGCTTGAGCTTGTTGACCGGTGTGCGCCATGCGTTCCTCGAGAACGAGATCGGCAAAGTCGCGATATCCAAGCAGCTGGGCCTTTTCCCTCCGCAAGCGCAAAATTTCGGAAAGAAGAGCGCGATTGTCATATTTTCCCGATGTCGCGCGGCTGTTCGAGGCTTGCCAAAGTTCCTGCCGAATGGCTCTATCGTCGAGATAAGTCATGGCAGGAACATAGCTGGGCGATTGCAGCGTGAGGCGCCAGCCTTCCCTGCCCTTCCCTTTGGCATTCTCGCGAGCGGCCATCCGCGCGGATTCCGGCAAACCGGCAAGCTTACGCTCATCGGTGATCACCAACTCAAATGCATTGGTCGCATCCAGAACGTTTTCGGCAAACTTCGTGGTCGCCTTGGTGAGCGCCACGTCGAGGATCTCAAGCTTACTCTTGCCTTCAACATCGAGGTCCGCGCCGGCGCGCCGGAATCCCGTGACCGTCTTCTTAAGAAAACGTTTGTGAACCGGCGTCAGAGTCTCAGCTTCGGGACTCTGGCTGACTGCTTTAACCCCAGCCCAGAGGCCGGCGTTCAGCGGAATAGAGGTGTAGAACATGCTGACGGGTCCTTCCACCGCGTTGTGCGCCGCGCGCAGCTCAGGCGTGGTGACGACGGATTCGAGATGACGCACGAGCGCCATCGCAAAATCTAAAGGTTCGGTCATCTTATCCAAAGTCAGCAGGACATCTCGATACGTTCGGGGCACGTCTGCGCTGCCGAGTTCTTGAAGCCTCTGCTTCATGCGGTCCAGCAGCGCCGCGATGGCCGGCTCGACGTGCTCCGCCCTGATGGCGTCAAATTGAATGGGAAACCGCTCGGTCAGAAGCGGATTATCCGAACTTTGCCCAGGCATTGGCGTTACCAGACGCGACAGCCCTTTCCTTGCGCAGGATACATCTTCTCGCCGGCCTTGCATCCAAATGCCTCACTGAATTGAGGAACGTTCGACACTACACCGTCAGTGCGGTATTTGCCGGGCGCGTGAGGATCGGTCTGCGCTCGCAATCGTGCATCTTCCGGCCTCTCGTTCTGGCACCAGATTTGCGCAAAGGCGAGAAAGAACTGTTGCGGCTGAGTATAGCCATCGTCCTTTTTAGATACTGCGACACTCTTTTTGGCGAGATCGTCCATCAGCGCGAGATACGCAAGACGAATGCCGCCGTTGTCCGCCGTGTTCTCTCCCAGCGTTAGCTTTCCGTTTAGCTCGATACCAGGCACGGGGCTGAATCCGCCGTACTCATTCACAAAACACTGGGCAAGGCGATCGAATTTTTCACCGTCACTCTTCTTCCACCAATCCTTTAGATTTCCATCGGCATCGAATTGCCGTCCCTGATCGTCGAAACCGTGCGTAAGCTCATGTCCGATCACTACCCCTACCGCGCCGTAATTCACTGCGTCATCGGCTTGATTCGAATAGAAAGGAGGCTGTAAGATACCGGCGGGGAAGTTGATGTTGTTTTGAGTTGGATTGTAGTAAGCGTTGACCGTGGGGGGCGTCATTTCCCACTCGGTGCGATCGACCGGCTTGCTGA
>JBAUUG010000570.1:0-5191 GCA_049582585.1 Bryobacteraceae bacterium
CTCGCAGATAGCAAACGATGTGCATCCTGCCTATCTGTCGCCCAACCAGGAGAGTTTGAAGCGAGTCTTGCGCCGAGTACCATGGCATCTCCCAGCCCATAAAGTCCCGGTACCGGGCACTCTCTTCGTAGGGGCCTTGGCAAAACACGGCAAAGGTGACATCGCGCGAATGAATATAGGACAGCTCGCGAACCTGCGACGTAACCCAGGTACAGCCTTCGCACTGCTCCGGCGCAGGTTGGCCGGGGTGCCACATGAAATAGTAGGCGATGAGCTGCCCACGGCTTTCAAAAGTGTCGAGAAACGTCATCGGGCCGTTCGGGCCAATAAGAGGGATGCTGGGGTCCATCTCCACCATGGAAAGACGACGGCGCGCGGCGGCGACCGCGTCACCCTCGTGCGTGTGCGCCTTCTCGCGAATCCGAAGCGCATCCAGCTCCGCCTCAAAGGTGCTCCGATCGACTATTTTCGGCGCTCCAAGTTCATCTCTCAGCTTTTCGTTCATCGGTTTCTCCTTCGTTGCTTAGGGCTAAAGTGCCGCGCGTGTGAGCAAGTAGATCCTTCTCGGCGTCGGGCCTTCGGGAGACCTTGAGGACCGGTTGTGATGACCACGCATCTAGTGTTCAGTGTTATCACTGTTCAAGAAGGGTCTCGGCCTCGCGGATACGCGATGCGTGGCTCAGCCGTTTTCGAACAATGCTGCACGTCAACTTCGCGCCGTGTTGTGCCTTACGACAGATATGACACACCTCACGTTTCCCAACGAGACAGGCGGGTACCGGAGCGCGCGAAACGCGCTGCTCGCGGAAGAGATCGCATCGCGAAAGCAAATTGAAGCCGTGGCGGCGCTCCGTCGCGCATTGCGAACGGGCGGTGAGGTGCCCGAGGATTACCTGTTTGAACGGATCGACAAGAATTTCAGGCCCGAGAAGGTTCAGATGTCGAAGCTGTTGGCCCGCAGCGGACGCTCATTCTCTACAGCTTCATGTACGGGCCAGAGCGGGATTTACCGTGCCCCATGTGCACGCACTTACTCGATTCGGTGAATGGCGCGGCCAGCCATGTGACCCAGCGTGCGGCCTTATACGTGGTTGCCAAATCGCCGATCGCGCGATTGGTGGCGTTGGCTCGCGCACGCGGTTGGGCGCACCTGGGCTTTCTCTCGACGGCTGGCAATAGCTACGACGCCGATTATTTCGGCGACACCTCCAAGTTGCCGGGGCCGATCCGTCTGGCGTGGGGAGTGAAGGAGCGCGAAGTACGAGACCAAACGATGTTCAACGTTTTTAGACTCCACAATGGCATGGTGCGCCACTTCTGGGGCAGCGAGCTGACATGGGCGCCCATGGAGTCCGGCCAGCATCATCGATCCGGTGACGCCGCGAATGCACTCTGGGGTCTGCTCGACATGACGCCAGAAGGTCGTGAGGAGTTCCTCCCGAAGCTTGCCTATTGACCGGTCGGCACTTTTACTCTCGTCAGCAATCAGCGCAGACTCTTGGTGACCCAAGAACGCGAGTAGTCGCCAAGTGACGGGTAATCCTCGATGGACCGAACCGAACCTTCTTAGATCGCCACTTGGCCGTTTGAACGAAGCCGATCGCGCGGCGGACGGCACTCGAAGCTGGAGCAACGGAAAAGAATACTGTGAGATCGATGATGTCCTCATTCGAATCGCGTATGGCGTGCTCGGTTAAGCGAGATATCGGCGTGGCTCACCGGTGCGCCGCAAGCTCGGTTTAGAGTAAGGCAGGAGGTCGATTGATCGCTCACACCAGTGAAGCGGCAATATGGGCACGTCTCATCGACGCTCACACCGACGGTCTGACACCCGATGCAGCGAGGTATCTGCTCGTTCTTGGCTTTACGGATGTCGATCAAGCTCGTATGCAGGATCTTGCGGAGAAATCAAAAGCGGGAACTTTGACCGAAGATGAAGCGCGAGAGTTCGACAGCTACCGGTAGGCGGCCCTGAATGAATTCCTGAAACGCTATGCCCGGAAGAACCATGAGATGGGCGCGTCCAAGACCTTTCTTGCAATCAACGACGCCGATCACAAAACAATTCTCGGCTACTATACGGATCCTTTCAGGGCGCCAGAGTGGTCTGTCCCCTCACGTTGCTGACGCTCTGGAATTTGCGACGGAAAGTAGCTATCGGAATGAGCTGAGGCCATCCAGGAATTCATAGCGGGCACGGTGATTGTCCGGGGCGGCATGTGGATGCGCGGCGAGGTGCATCACTTCCTCTTTGCTCTCGGCGTTGCAAGCCGGCCATTGCGGCAACCCTGGACCGTTCGGGTCGCCGGTTTTCGCGAAATTGGTCCAGTAAGAAGAGATCTCTTTGGAGAGCTTCCGGTCTTCCGGCCGCCAAGGAAGTTTCTTTGAGGCGAGCGTCTCGAAGACAAACTCGATTTCGGCTGAGTGGTAGGCGCGCGGTTCCGCATCGGCTCCTTTTGCGCCTGGGAGCGGCGGCGGAGCGTCGTCAAATTCGTATCGGAACACGGGCGACTTGCCCGTCTGTTGCTGCATCTCGATCCATTTCCAGGTGGAATAGCCGATGAACTGGTCACCGGCGAGATCTTGCGCGGAGCGCTTGGCCTGCTCGTCGCTCGCTGCGGGATAGAGCTTCAGGAGAGTTTCTGCTTTATCGCCGAAGCGCGTGTGCATCTGCGCGATGAAATTCTGCGCGGTCGGCTCTTGTTTTCCAAATATGGATCGATAGCTTCCTTCATCAGCGTTCCATCCTGCGAGAAGGGGAACATGGCTCTGTTCGCCGCTGCCGTAAATGGAAGCGGGATCCTTCGGAAGGAAGTACCCGTCGATGGTGGGTGAGAAGCGAACCGTGTCTTGCTTCAGAGCAGCCTGCAAGAGTTCGTCCGCCGATTTCGCGCGAAGCGCCTGGAGGGAATCCGCGCCAATCGATTCAACGAATTTCCCGTCCGCATCTTCTGCTTCGGTGAGCGGCTTTGCCTGGAGCGTTTTCCCGAAGAATGCGCCACTCTCACCGATTGCGCGCTGGAAAAGCCCTTGAGCTAATGGAGAGGCCATCAGCGCGCTGACAGAGAAAGACCCAGCGGATTCGCCGAAAATCGTCACCGCGCCCGGATCGCCGCCGAACTGGGCAATGTTTTTTCGCACCCATTGCAGAGCGGCGACCTGATCCATCAAGCCGTAATTACCGGCGGCATGATGGCTGGATTCCTTGGCGAGATCCGGATGCGAAAAGAAGCCAAAGACATTCAGGCGGTAATTGAAGCTGACGACCACCACCCCTTTGCGGGCGAGATTCTCGCCATCTTGCCGGGGTTCGGAAGCAGCGCCCGCGGCGAATCCTCCACCATAGATCCAGACCATTACGGGGAGGCGCGCGGCTGAATCTGCCGCGGGAGTCCACACGTTCAGATAGAGGCAATCTTCGCTAGGGCCATTGTCGCGGAATACCATGTCGGCGAAGACGCGCCCCTGCATGCAACGCGGGCCGAACTCGACTGCTTTCTTAACGCCGGTCCAGTTTGCAGCCGGCTGCGGCTCTTTCCAGCGGAGGTCGCCAACGGGTGGAGCGGCAAAGGGGATGCCCTCAAAGATGCGGACTTTCGAGTCAGAGCTGGTGGTACCTTCGACGAGCCCTTTATCGATCGGGACCTGATCTGCCGCGAAAGCCAGCATGCCAGCAAATAGAAGGGCGGACGTTCTAACGGCTTGGTTGAAAAGCTTCATGGCTGCTCCGGTCATTGAGAGAAACGCTCCCTTACGGTCGCGGTTCAGTAAATATACCAAGAGTCCGTTCAGGCCTGCGCGATCGATAAGCCGGTTTCTGTATCCGCCGAGGCGGCGGCAACCATTCGTCTAGGTCTCCCATCGCTGAGAGACTCGAGCGACCTACCCGGAAGTGGTAACGGAGCGGGCCACTCCTCCTCCCCTATTTGGTCTTGCTTCACATGGGGTTTGCCCTGCCAATCCGATTACTCGGACCGCGGTGCGCTCTTACCGCACCTTTTCACCCTTACTCGCCGGAAACCGGCAAGCGGTATTTTTTCTGTGGCACTTTCCGTAGCTTAGGTTCCCCTAAACCCCCGGCCATTAACCGGCATGCTGCCCTATGAAGACCGGACTTTCCTCTCGACCCGCTCGCGAACGAGCGCGTCCAGCAGTTGCCTGATCGCGCAGGCCAGTTTCAGTATAAGACTGGCGGCATGAAATCGGGACATTAAAAAGTAAGCTTAACTGCGGCCTGCGCGATTCGCGGAGGCGCGGCGCTGATGGCCTGGCCGAACGAGGAGCTTCCAAGTGTACCGTCGACTGAGAGGGGGCCAAAGAACTGCGTGTGGTTGAAAACGTTGAAGGCCTCCAACCGGAATAACAGGCCCATCGATTCCTTCCATTCGAATTTCTTGCTCACAGCCATATCGAAGTTTTCCGATCCGGGTCCGTAGAAGAAACGTCGTGGGCTGTTTCCCGGAGTCCCAAGGGGCTGCAGGCCAAAGTCGGCCGAGTTGAAGTACGTCACTCCGTTGCGAGGGTTCGAGTTGAGATTGAGCGATCCACCATTGTATTCGGGTTCATCGATGCTCGAATTGTTAACGCCGTTGGGATTAGTGCCCAGGAGCGAGTAATCGCTGTTGTTCACTAGCATGATAGGGAAACCGGTGCTGAAGTGACTAATGCCCGAGATCGTCCAATCCTTAGTCCAGCGATTGGCGAGGTGGAAAAGTAAATCAAACGGCAGTTGGTACTCGTAGCTGACTACAAAGTTGTGTTTTATGTCAAAAGAACTGATGGCGTAACTGAGTGCGTAGTTCTCTGGATTGATCGCTTCCCCCAAATTTGAAGAGTGATCGAGCGATTTGCCATAGGTGTACGCGGCGAATATCTGCAGCCGGCCGCTCGTATGTCGCGCGCTGAGTTCGAGCGCGTTGTAGTTGGAATTGCCGATAGCCGCCTGGTTTGCGTTGCTGCCGAAGTTCGATCCGAGCGGTCCTCGCGTGCCCTTGATCGTCTGCTCCGACGCAGTCGTATAGACGTTGTCTTCTGCGAAAGGGCCGCATGTGACAGTACCCGGGGCGACTTCGCTCGCCTGACTCAGGCTGAGACACAGCGCTGGATTTCCAGGATTGTTTTCTACCAGCGCCAGCTCATGATGCCCTTCATTCCCGACATAGCTCGCGCTGAGGAGTGTGCTCTGACCAAT
>JBAUUG010000571.1:0-7454 GCA_049582585.1 Bryobacteraceae bacterium
CTCTGGTGGCGGTGCTAGGGTTGCTTGGTTTTGTGTATTGGGCCTGGTGGGTTTGGGCAGTGTTGATGTTCTTCTTCGGGCGGCGGCATCCGCTGGTGTATGACCAGACGCCACTCTCCGGCCGCCGGTTGGCGCTCAGCGCCGTAGCCCTCATCTTATTCGTGCTGTCGATCTCCATAGTGCCGGTCCGCACGACATAATCGGCTGAATGAAAATTTCGGCGACGATCATTACGTTCAATGAAGAACGCAACGTGGCTCGCGTGATCGAGAGCCTGCGCTGTTGCGACGAGATTCTGGTGCTCGATAGCGGCTCCAATGATCGGACAGTGGAGATCGCGTCGAAGCTGGGAGCTCGAGTGGTCGAAGCCTCCTGGCACGGTTTCGCGGCGCAGAAAAACATTGCCGCCAAGCTCGCGACGCACGATTGGATATTGTCATTGGATGCGGATGAGAGCCTAAGCGAGGCGCTCGAGGCAGAGATCTGGCAGATCAAGAAGAACGGTCCCGAGTTTGATGGTTATACGGTTCCTCGCCTGGCGCAGTATTTGGGACGTTGGATTCTGCACAGCGGCTGGCATCCGGATCGCAAGGTCAGGCTATTCAACAAGCAAAAGGCTGAATGGATGGGCGAGTTTGTCCATGAGTCCGTGAAGGTAGACGGAGCTGTCGGGCATCTGAAGTCGAACCTCCTGCATTTCACATGCAATTCGTTGTCTGAGCATTTGCGAACCATGGACAGCTACACTACCCTCGCAGCGCAGGAGATGGTCTCAACCGGGAAGAATGTCGGGATGGCCAAGTTATTGTTTGATCCCCCTTGGACGTTTCTTCGCACATACGTATTGGAGCGTGGGTTCTTGGATGGACCGGAAGGGCTGACAATCGCGTATATGGCGGCGTTTTACAACTTTGTGAAGTACTCGAAGGCTCGGCACATGAGCCCCGGCCGAAAATCGTAGCGTGCGGATTTTGCACGTTGACACAGGCGCGGAGATGCGGGGTGGGCAGCGGCAAGTGTTGCTGTTGATGGAAATGTTGCGCGAGGCTGGGCATGAATCCGTGCTGTTGGCGCATGAGGGGAGCCCATTGCGGCAGGCAGCAATTGCGTGCGGATTTCAGGTTTTTCCGGCTGAGATGAGGGTCCTGCGCCGGCATTCCATAGATGCGAAGCTGGTCCACGCTCATGACGCGCGAGCACATACGATGGCCGCGATTGCCTCAACCCTCGAATTTGTGGTTTCGAGGCGCGTAGCGTTTCCGGTGCGGCGGTCGTTGGCATCGCGTTGGAAATACCGGCGCCCGGCTCGATTTCTGGCAGTGTCCCAATTTGTCGCAGGACAGTTGCAAGCTGCCGGTATTGACGAAAACAGGATTGATGTCGTTTATGACGCGGTGGGAAGTGTTACACCCGCCGAACCATGGAGCGCCGGGTATCCTGCTGTCGCCCTGGCCTCCCAGGACCCCCAGAAAGGACGCGGTCTGGTAGAAGAAGCTGCGCAAGCAGCGGGAATTCCGGTGGTGTTCTCGAATGACTTATCGAGCGATCTTCGCCGCGCGTCGATGTTTGTCTATCTCACGAAATCCGAGGGATTGGGGTCGGCCGCGTTGCTTGCTATGAGCATGGGAGTGCCGGTCATTGCGAGCCGGGCGGGCGGTCTGGCCGAGGTGTTCGTCGATGGCGTCTCGGGCCTCTTCGTCAGGAACGATGCGCAAGACGTTGCTCAGGCGATGCGCCGCATTCTTGATGAACGCGGCTTGGCGCCTACTTTGATCGATCTGGGGAAAGTGCGCATCGCGCAATGCTTCACGAAAGAACATCTCTTGGCGGGAACTCTGGCCTCCTATGGGAGAGCCCTTGCCTGATCTTCTGACCCTGTACGTATGTTTCTTCGCCGTGCTGGGCTTGCTGGTTGGCAGCTTTCTCAATGTCTGCATATACCGAATCCCGCGTGATCTCTCGGTTGTGGCGCCACGATCGTTCTGCCCTGAATGCGGCAAACCGGTTGCATGGTATGACAATGTTCCGCTCTTGAGCTACGCCATACTACGCGGCAAGTGCAGATCGTGCGCAAAGGCGATCGGGTTTCGATATCCGCTGGTAGAACTGACGACCGCCGCTCTGTTCGCGGCTACGGCGATTCAATACGGCTGGACCCTTGCGGCGCTAAAGTGGGCAGTTTTCGAGGCTATCCTGATCGTGCTCTTCTGGACAGACCTGGAGGAACGCATCCTTCCGGATGAGTTGACCCTGGGCGGAACGGTCGCCGGGGTGATTCTTGCATTGTTCGTGATGGTTCCCGGCGTCTGGGCGGACTTGTTGTTTCCAGCCTTGAGACCAGTTTGGCGTTCGCTCATTAATGCAGCATTGGGAGCGGTTGTGTTGACCGTTCCCATCTGGTTGCTGGGGGTAGCGTTTGCGCGCGTGCGGAAACGGGAGGGCCTTGGCCTGGGCGATGTGAAACTACTGATGCTGATTGGAGTGTTTCTGGGCCTGGAGAGAGGAGTGGCCGCCGTTCTGGTTGGAACAGTTGCCGGCGTGGTTATTGGGATTACGTATGTTTTGCTGACGGGCAAGAAGGCTTCGAGCTATGAGCTGCCGTTCGGGTCATTTCTCTGCGCCGGGGCGGCCGTCGTCGCGCTGGTGAGCTGGTAGCCCCGTGCTTCGCGCCCACGCCAACTCCAAGCCTTAACATTATGTAAGAAGGAGCAACAACATGGATCGTACAGCGAAAGCCCAGTGGAAAGGCGATTTGAAATCGGGCGCCGGAATTATCTCCTCCGCCAGTGGAGTACTATCGAACACCCCCTATTCATTCAGGACTCGTTTTGAGCAAGGAAACGGAACCAATCCCGAAGAGCTTCTGGCGGCCGCGCACGCCGGCTGCTTCTCCATGGCGCTTTCGTTGATGCTTCAGAATGAAGGTCTGAAGGCCGACAGCATTGACACGACTTGCACCATCAGCCTCGAAAAGGAAAGCGATGGATTTGCAATCAAGAAGAGCCATCTGCAATTGTCGGCGAAAATCCCAGGCGCATCCCAGGACGCCTTCAACCGCGCTGCGCAAGCTGCGAAAGAAGGCTGCCCGGTTTCCAAACTTTACGACACGGAGATTACTCTCGAGGCTAAGCTCGAGCAGTAATTTGGCCGTCGCGCTTCCTCTGTTGGTAGTGGGCCAGTTTCCGGGTTGCCTGTATTTCGGGCGCAATCCGGACACTTGCCGCTCCTCCTGTATCAGGAGTACAGCAATTACCCCTTGCTGTAGAATTCAGACTCGTAAAGGAGTATGTTCGTATGGCACGGTTGCCACTGATGCATGAGCTATTGCTTCTACAGCCGCCAGCTATTCGCAGCAGTGTTCTTAGAGAAGCGGGGCTGGATCCCTTCGGAATCGCGGCGATAAGCGACGATCTTGAAGCTGGAAGATCAATCGACTTTCCTCTCACTCCTGAAGAAATTGACAATCTGTTAGCAGTCGTCTTGCGGCGTACTCCTATCGAGGACAGCGTATTTGGCGACATCGTTTCGCAAGCGGGAATAAAACTCAGAGATAAGACCGGCACTGACGTAGTTGTCTCAGTTCCCTTTGCAAGAGAAGGATCTGACTATGCACTCCCGATAACGGAATTGGCAGCCTCATCGCTTATTGTATGGGAGATTTCGTTACGTGTTAAGCAGGTTCTGGAAGCGATAAACACAACTGCATCGTTCTCGCCCCCCGAAGTGAATGTTACTGTTGGCTCAACTTCATTCAGCTTTGGCGGTGGCACGATGCTTGTGAGTGGTATCGGGCTGGTTATCGCTGCTCACGCTGCGCTGCCCTTGGGCGTGGCCGCGACGATTGCCTTTTGGGGTGGCTCACTTGTCTCGGCAATGGGAATAACTGACCTGATATTCAGCTGGACGAGGACCTCGGCAGAGAGGGAGAAGTTTCTGGTCGAAAAAGATAAGCTCGCTGCGGAAACGCACAAGCCAGAGGCAGAAACCCGGAAGATCTTAATCGAAAACGCAAAGGCCGCGGCAGATGCCAAGTCAGCCGAGGCCCAGTCACTTTTGGATGCGGCTCGCGAGAAACTCCTCCAATCAGATCATGCCAAAGAAAGAAGCCCCCTCAGCCCTCCCTCTGCCTTGCTGACGCAAGAGGAAATTAGGTCACAGGCTAAGCTTTACGGAATACCTTTGGCGCTGGCCACTCATCTCATCAATCGCGTGTTGCCAAGCGTTGCCGACGCCACTCGAAATTATCCACAGAAGGTTACTTCAACCCCTCGTAGCTCAGGAAGAGCGGCTGCGGCAGGACACTGAGTTGAATCAAGATGCAAAACGTTTCTGAATTGTCGGCCATCCGGAAACTGACCCACTGCACCTCTTGCAGGGCGGATGTAACATCGTCTAAATGGATGCCCAGCAATTATTCAAGGCCGGGAAGCTGAATCAAGCCATCGCCGCGTTGAGCTCCGAGCTGCGAGATAATCCCGCCGACCAACGGAGCAGAACTTTTCTCTTTGAGCTTCTCTGTTTCTCCGGCGATTACGACCGCGCTGAAAAACAACTGACCATCTTAGAGCAGGAAGCGAGCAAGGATTCCATAATCGGCGTTTTCCTCTACAAAAGCGCGTTGAATGCGGAAAGAACACGGCAGGAGATGTTCGAGAACAAGGCTTATCCGAAACAAGTCGTCAACGGCGCATCAACCTCCCTCCGGGGCAAGCTGAACGGCAAAGAGTTTCAAAGCCTCTCGGATGCCGATACTAGAGTTGCCGACAAGCTGGAAGTCTTCGCCGCGGGCGATTACATGTGGATCTCGTACGCGGACATCGCCGCGATTCGCATTCAGGCGCCCAAGCGGCTGCGCGACCTCTTGTGGGCTCCAGCCGAGCTGCTCACCGGCCCCACGCTTCGCTCCCGCGATCTTGGGGAGGTATTGCTGCCTGTTATTTCGCCGCTCTCTTGGCGCCATCCGGACGACGAAGTTCGTCTGGGACGCGTTAGCGAATGGGTGGAAGACGAAGCCCGAGAAATTGCGCCCTTCGGCCAAAAACTCCTGCTTGTGGACGAAGAGGAGATTCCTTTCCTTGAAATTCGAGAACTGGAGATATATCCTCTGAACACAGCGCCAAGCGTGGAGGCGGAAGAGCCATGAACGTAAAACTAACTTCGCTGATCGCGAAAATGAACGATACCACTCGCGGCAGTTTGGATGATGCGGCGGGCTTATGCCTCTCGCGCACCCACTATGACATTGAGATCGAGCACTTCCTGATGAAGTTACTCGACCGCCAGGACAGCGATTTGGCGCATATCCTGAAGCACTTTGGAATCGATAAATCCCGTTTGACTTCTGAGCTGATCCGCGCGCTCGACAAGCTGAAGAAAGGTAACGCGAGGAGGCCCGCGTTCAGCCCTCATCTGGTGAGACTGTTCACGACTGCCTGGACGGTAGGCTCTCTCGATTACGGCGCCGGCGAAATCAGATCCGGGTTCGCAGTGATGGCGCTGATGTCGGACGAAGAGCTCTCGCGCATTGCGCAAGAATTCAGCCGCGAGCTGATGATGATTCAACCTGAAGTTCTGCGGCGCGAATTTGCGAATATCGTTGCGGGCTCTCCCGAAGAAGCCACCGCGGCCGCCGCTGCGCCGGCCGACGGAACAGCCGCGCAAAAAATTGCGGGCAAGACGCCGAATCTCGATCAGTACACGGTCAACCTGACTGAAAACGCGAAAGCCGGGAAGATCGATAACGTGCTCGGCCGCGATTCAGAGATTCGGCAGATTATCGACATTCTCATGCGGCGTCGCCAGAATAATCCGATTCTGACCGGAGAGGCGGGTGTGGGCAAGACCGCCGTGGTGGAAGGATTCGCGATGCGCGTAGCGAAAGGAGATGTGCCCCCGCCTCTTCGCAACGTTGTGGTCCGCACGCTTGATCTGGCTCTGCTTCAAGCCGGCGCGGGCATCAAAGGCGAGTTTGAAAATCGCTTGAAGGGGTTGGTTGAAGAGGTAAAGAAATCGCCCGTTCCCATCGTCTTGTTCATTGATGAGGCGCACACAATGATTGGAGCGGGCGGCCAGGCTGGACAGAATGACGCGGCGAATATCCTGAAACCCGCTCTGGCTCGCGGCGAGCTTCGAACGATTGCGGCGACGACTTGGTCTGAGTATAAGAAGTACTTCGAAAAAGATCCGGCGCTGGCCCGCCGTTTCCAGGTTGTGAAAGTGGAGGAGCCGAGCGAAGCGCAGTGCATGATCATGATGCGCGGCATTGTCGGAGCGCTCGAGAAGCATCACAAAGTACGCATCCTCGATGAAGGGGTCTCGGCGGCGGTCAAATTGTCCCATCGGTATCTGGCAGGTAGGCAACTGCCTGATAAAGCAGTAAGCGTGCTCGACACGGCCTGCGCGCGGCTGGCGCTTGGACAAAACGCCATGCCCTCCGTCATTGAAGACTTGACCCGTCAAATCGATGATCTGGAGGTTCAGGAACGTGTACTGCGGCGTGAAAGCGTAACCGGGGCCGATCACGCGGAGCGCATCGATGAGGTTCTGAAACAGAGGCAAGCGGTCAGCGAGATGCTGAACCAGCTCAACGCGAAGTGGGAAAAAACCAAGCTGCTGGTTGACCAGATCCACAAGATCCGTGAAACATTGGAAGCCGGGACGGAGGGTCTCGAAACTCCACACGCCGCCGGCGCCGCAGCGGGTTCAGCTGGATTCGGCGCAGCCGGTTCCAGCGGGAACAGCTCGACTGTTGCCGTCGAGGCGGGCGCCGGAACAGCGGCGGCTGTTGAAGGAAATGGAGTTGCATTGCGTCAACGTCTCGCCGACCTCAACAGCGAGCTGGACCAAGTGCAAGGCGAGAGCGCGCTGATGCAGGTGTGCGTGGATGGCCAGATTGTAGGGCAGGTGATCTCAGGCTGGACCGGGATTCCCGTCGGGAAAATGATCAGAGATGAGATCGGCACGGTACTTGAGCTGGATCGCCACTTAGGCCGTCGCGTGATCGGCCAAAATCATTCGCTCGCGCTGATCGGCCAGCGTATCCAGACTGGCCGCGCCAGCCTTGATGACCCGGGCAAGCCCCTCGGCGTTTTCCTGCTGGTTGGGCCGAGCGGCGTCGGAAAAACCGAAACGGCGCTCGCGCTTTCCGACCTTCTATATGGCGGCGAGCACAACCTCATTACGATCAACATGTCGGAGTTTCAGGAGCCGCACACGGTCTCCACTCTGAAGGGTTCGCCTCCCGGCTATGTAGGCTATGGCGAGGGCGGCGTGCTTACCGAAGCTGTGCGGAGGCGGCCTTACTCGGTAGTTTTGCTTGACGAAGTAGAGAAGGCTCATCCGGACGTTCTTGAATTGTTTTACCAGGTATTCGACAAGGGCATGATGGAGGACGGCGAGGGTCGAGAGATCGATTTCAAGAACACGATTATCCTGCTGACGACGAACGCCTGTAC
>JBAUUG010000572.1:0-2234 GCA_049582585.1 Bryobacteraceae bacterium
AGCTGTCTTGGTGGATCGAGATGGCGGGCAAAACGCATGAGCTATCGCCCGAATGCACGCCTGCCTCTTCGATATGCTCCATGATGCCCGCGATCAGCACGTTTCGCCCGTCGCACAGCGCGTCGACATCCACTTCAATCGCGTCTTCGAGGAAACGATCGATCAGAACCGGCCGCTTGACTGAAAAACCCGCCGCTTCGTGCATGTAGCGCCGTACGGTCTCTTCGTTGTAGGCGATCACCATCGCACGCCCGCCGAGCACATAGCTGGGGCGCACGAGAACGGGAAATCCCAATCGCCGCGCCACCTCGCAAGCTTCTTCTACCGTTGTCGCCGAACCGTGCTTTGGAGATGGGATGTCGAGATCGCCGAGCAGTTTTCCGAAAAGTTTTCGATCTTCCGCGAGATCGATATTGCTGGGATCGGTTCCGATAATGGGAAGCCCAAGAGCTTTCAGCGGCATCGCAAGGTTGAGCGGCGTCTGGCCGCCAAACTGCACGATCACTCCGTCCGGCTTTTCCACATCGTAGATGTTTAGAACTTCCTCCTGAGTCAGCGGCTCGAAGTACAGCCGGTCGCTGGTGTCGTAATCGGTCGAAACAGTTTCCGGATTGCAGTTCACCATGATGGATTCGTATCCGAAGTCCTGCAGCGCGAAAGACGCATGGCAGCAGCAGTAATCGAACTCGATTCCCTGGCCGATACGGTTCGGGCCGCTCCCGAGGATGATTACCTTTTTGCGGCTGGCCGGATCGGCTTCATCTTCCGATTCGTAGCTCGAATACATGTATGGCGTGAAGCTCTCAAACTCCGCGGCGCAGGTATCCACGCGATTGAATACAGCCCGGACGCCGAGTTTTTTGCGTGCATCCCGCACCTCGAGCGGCTCCGCCCCGGTGAGTCTCCCGATCTGGCTGTCGCCCAATCCATCCCGCTTCAGCTTGCGGAACTCCTTCGCCGAAAGCGAATCGAGCTCGCGGCCCTCGATTGATTTCTCCAGCGCGACAACTTCCGACACCTGCTCGAGAAACCACTGGTCGATGCTGGTCATCTCGAAAACCCGCTCCACCGTGTAACCCTGCTGAAAGGCAAAGCGGATATAATCCAGCCGCTCGGGATTGGGGGTGATGAGGCGCTTCGCGATCAGATCCGGCGCCAAAGACTGCGCGCTTGATGACTTTCCCGTTTCCAGGCTGCGCATGCCTTTGCCGAGCGCCTGCTTAAACGTGCGCCCGATTGCCATCACCTCGCCCACCGACTTCATCTGCGTGCCAAGCACCGGCTCCGCCCCCGGAAACTTCTCGAACTGCCAGCGCGGGATTTTCACCACCACGTAGTCGATAGACGGCTCGAAGCAAGCCGGTGTCTTGCGCGTGATGTCATTGTCGATTTCATCCAGCCTGTAACCAACAGCCAGCTTCGCGGCAATCTTGGCGATGGGGAATCCGGTCGCCTTCGATGCCAGGGCGGAGCTGCGCGATACGCGCGGGTTCATCTCCACGATCACCATGCGCCCGTTCTCCGGGTTGATCGCAAACTGCACGTTCGATCCGCCGGTATCGACGCCGATCTCGTTCAAACAGCGCAATGCCGCATCGCGCATCAACTGATATTCGCGGTCGGTCAGGGTCTGGGCAGGAGCTACGGTAATGGAATCGCCGGTATGCACGCCCATCGGATCGAAATTCTCGATCGAGCAGACGATGATTCCGTTTCCCGCCAGGTCGCGCATCACCTCCAGCTCAAATTCCTTCCAACCCAGCACGCTTTGCTCGACCAGCACTTCGTGAACGGGTGAAAGATCAATACCGCGCTCCAGGATCTCAGCCAATTCTTCGCGGTTATACGCAATGCCGCCTCCCGTTCCTCCGAGCGTGAAACTTGGCCGCAGAATCACCGGATAGCCGATGCGTTCTCCAAAGTCCAGCCCGGCATCGATGTTGTTCACCAGTTGCGATTGGGTCATGTCGAGCCCAATCTTCTGCATGGCATCTTTAAACAACAGGCGATCTTCGGCTTTTTTGATCGCCTCGATTTTCGCGCCGATCAACTCCACGCCGTACTTGTCGAGGATGCCCGACTCCGCCAACTCTACCGCCAGGTTCAGACCCGTCTGCCCACCGACGGTGGAAAGCAGCGCATCCGGGCGTTCCTTCCGAATTACCTCTTCCGCGAAGGCCAACGTGAGCGGCTCGACATAAGTGCGGTCCGCGAGCTCCGGGTCGGTCATGATG
>JBAUUG010000573.1:0-10510 GCA_049582585.1 Bryobacteraceae bacterium
GGCGCGCTCTGGTTGTGGGGGAGCTCGCGCTTGCGTTAACGCTGCTCTCCGGTGCTGGTCTCGCATTGCATAGCTTCTCGAATTTGACACGGGTCGACCTGGGAGTGCGTACGGACCATGTCTTGATGTTTTCGTTGCAGCAGCCGGAAAGGCGCTTCGGCGTTGCCGGCCGGATCTAATTGCGAGGCATACCAGGCAGGCGCTGAACCCGATAAGATTCCCACCAGAATGGTCGCGGCAGCAGTAACGCTAAGGATCGGGATGTTCAACTGCAACGCGACCTCAGAAGGCAGAGTGCCTGGCGGCATGAGCGCCACAATGCAGCGAAGCAGAGGAATGCCCAAGGCGACTCCAGCCACTCCGCCGGCCGCGGCCAGCACGACACTCTCGACCAGGAACTGCTCAAACACCTGCCACCGCGAAGCTCCGACTGAATTTCGGACCGCTACTTCCCGCCAGCGGAACGTACTCTTCGCAAGCAGCAGATTCGCCACGTTGACGCAGGCGATCAACAGCACGAATCCGACAGCCCCCAACAGCAGCCAGAGTGTCTGAATGCGGTCCTTAGGCATAAAATCGTTTTGCAGCGGCTCAACCAGAGCGCCCCAGCCCTTATCACTGCGTGGGTTTTCCTCCGCTATACGCGCCGTCACTCGATTCATGTCAGCCTGCGCCTGCTTTATGTTCACGCCCGGTTTAAGGCGCGCGGTCGCCAGCAACCAGTGATAGTCGTGATTGATCTGTTCGGGACGGAAGGCGAGCGGCGCTGTCAACTGCGCATCGTAACGATCGGCCGCGCCTTGTGCCAGAACGCCCACCACGGTGTATAACCCGCCGTTAATTCGCAGCTGCCTGCCAAGGATATGGTCATCTGCGCCCAACTTATTCCAGAGTTTGTGCGTGAGAATAATAACTTTGTCGTTACCTGGTATGCCTTCTTGCGGGAGGAAATCGCGGCCCAGCATGAAGGGCAAGCCCATCATGCGAAAAAAGCCGGGCGACGCCAGCCTTCCTTCTACCTGCTCCGGCCTATCCTTTGTTCCCAAGTTGAAATTGCCCCCGGTGAACGCACACAGCTTTTGGAATGATCTGCTATACCGCTGCCAATCAAGAAAATCGCCTGCGGCGATCCCGTTGCGGTTGCCCTGGACCTTTGACCACACCATCACCAACTGCTCGGGATGGGGCAACGGCAGTGGAGAGAGCAAAGTGGCATAGATCACGGTATAAATGGCGGTTGTGGCACCAATACCGAGCGCTAAGGTCGCCACTACAGCAGTCGTCAAACCCGGATTGCGCCGCAGCATTCGCCAGCTGTATTTGATGTTTCGAAAAAACGAGTGCAAAGATGTTCCCTTCCTGGCCACCCGCGAGGGCAGACTTACGTCCTGGAATGCAATCACTTGCCCTTTCGATTTCGGTCGGTAACGCACTACCCGCACCCGTATAAGAGCGAGCGCGCTTGGTTCAGTGTTGGGAATCAGTGTTCGTTCCTGGCACAGCCTGCACTCTAAAACGCCCACAGCAGCAGGTTCTTAGAGATTCAGGACTACCATTTCAGTTCTTCTCTGATTTCGCTCGCCGCCTTGCGGGCTTCGGCGAGGGCGCCGATGGGGAAACTGATGGCTCCCACTTTAGGGTGTCCGCCGCCGCCGTAGCGCTCGCAAATCGTCGCGAGATTGTGGCGCAGCGGCTCGCGAACCCAAGGGTTTGATCCTACCGATACTTTCGTGCGGAAACTGGAGGTCGAAACCGATACGGTGTAAGCGGAATCGGGGAAGAGGTAATACGGGATGAACTTGTTGTATCCCTCGATGCCGTAATCTACAAGATCGAAAAAAATTACGCCGCGCTCACATGATCCGGCTTCCCGAATAATGTCGATATTGCGGAGATGAGTCTGATGCAAACGATCGTACTCAGCCTGAATCTTCGGCTTCCGGACGATCTCGGCCAGAGTCTCATGCTGCATGGCGCAGATGATTTTTCGAACCAGTCGGGAGCCGTCACTGCCCTCGATGACGAGAGTCAGCTTCATCGCCGGGTCATTCATCTCGACGGCGGCTTCGGCGCTTTCATAAAGCGCGCCATCCACAATGTCGGCCCAGGTGACCAGTTCCTCTAAATCCGGCGCTTCGAATCCGTACTGTTGTTTCACAACTGTCGAGATGAATTTCGTACAGGAGCGGTAACTGGGGTCGAACAGCTTGCGGCCGGAGGTGTCGTGGCGAAAGTGTTCGGCGTCTTCAGGGCTTAAGAAGGCGCTCTGATGATGGTCAAACCACCAGGTCAGGGCGGGGTGCGGCGAGTATTTGAAATCGACGATGATGTTCGCATCGCCGTCGAACATAGAATTTTCGAAGAGTTGATCGGCGCGATGGGCCAGACCGGTATACAAGAATTTCGCCCCGGGATAGAAGGTGGCTTGGAGGAATCGCGTAACGAAGGCTGCCGAGGCCGCGCCGTCGAAGCAGTGGTCGTGATAGAGGACTCGCACCTTCATGTGAAAACCTTTAAGATTGCCTGACCACGCGAGGAAAAGCAAGCGATAAGCGATAATTAACTTCGGGTTAATGCTGCAAACCAAAGAAGAACGCCAAATAGACCTTAATCCGCAGGAAACTTCGGAGTGGCTCGAGGCGCTGGATCAGGTGGTGGATGAAGCGGGGCCCGATCGCGCCGGATATCTGCTGCAAAAGCTGCTTGCGCGGGCGTCTGAATTCGGCGTCTCGGAAGCGCGGGCGATCAACACTCCTTATGTAAACACGATTCCCGTGGAGGAAGAAGCACCCTATCCGGGAGATCGCAGCATTGAACGGCGCATAAAGAGCCTGATTCGATGGAACGCAGCGGCGATGGTGGTTCGGGCGAACAAGTACGATCCGAACATCGGCGGGCATATTTCTACTTACGCTTCGCTCGCCACCATCAGCGAAGTGGGATTTAATCACTTCTTCCGAGGCAGCTACGATGGGCAGCCGGGCGATCTGGTTTACTATCAGGGTCACGCTTCACCGGGAATTTACGCTCGCGCATTTCTCGAAGGGCGGCTGACGGAGCAACATCTGCTGAATTTTCGCCATGAGCTGCGCGAGACGCCGGGGCTCTCTTCCTATCCGCATCCGTGGCTGATGCCGAATTTCTGGCAGTTTCCGACGGTGTCGATGGGCATAGGTCCGATCAACGCGATCTACAATGCCCGCTTTCTTCGATACCTGGAGAATCGCGACATCATTCCGCGGAGCGACCGGAAAGTATATGCATTTCTGGGCGATGGGGAGATGGATGAGCCGGAATCGACCGGCGCATTGCATGTTGCGGCGCGTGAAAAGCTGAACAATCTCATTTTCATGATCAACTGCAATTTGCAGAGGCTGGACGGCCCGGTTCGGGGCAATGGCAGCGTGATTCAGGAATTGGAGGGAGTGTTTCGCGGGGCAGGCTGGAATGTCATCAAAGTGATTTGGGGCGGCGATTGGGACGAATTGCTGGCGCGCGACACTACGGGCCTGCTGCTGAAGCGCATGGAAGAATGCGTGGATGGCGAGTACCAGAATTTCAAAGCTCGCGGGGGCGCGTATACCAGGAAGGAGTTTTTCGGCAGATACCCTGAGTTGCTGAAACTAGTTGAAAACAAGAGCGACGAGCAAATCGCGCGTTTCAGGCGCGGCGGCCACGATCCGGTAAAGGTGTACAACGCGCTGAAGCGCGCGACTGAGCACCAGGAACAGCCGACAGTGATCCTGTTCAAATCCGTCAAGGGCTACGGATTGGGCGAGGCGGGAGAAGGCAAGAACATCACGCACCAGCAGAAAAAATTGAATGAAGATGAGCTGTTTTATCTTTCCGAGCGCTTCGACTTGCACCTCTCGAAAGAAGAAATTCACGCGATCTCTTTTATTAAGCCGCCGGAAGACAGTCCCGAAATCACGTATCTGAAAGAGAGGCGTGAGGCACTGGGCGGCTATCTGCCGGCACGGGTCCCGAAAAAGATCGAATTAAAAGCGCCGACGCTCGAGACGTTCCAGGAATCATTGTCGGGCTCGCGCGGGCGCGAGGCTTCGACCACCAGCGCGTTTGTTTCCGTGCTGAAGGCGCTGCTCAAGACTCCGGAGCTGAGCAAGTATATCGTTCCCATCATTCCCGACGAGGCGCGAACTTTTGGAATGGAATCGATGTTCCGGGAGCGCGGCATCTACGCGAGCGGAGGCCAGCTTTACACGCCTGTAGATAGCGAAGTCCTGATGTACTACAAGGAAGCAAAAAACGGGCAGATCCTCGAAGAGGGAATCACCGAAGCGGGCGCGATGGCTTCGTTCACTGCCGCGGCCACTGCGTATGCGAACGCGGGCGTGCCGATGATTCCGTTTTTCATCTACTACTCGATGTTCGGATTCCAACGCGTCGGCGATCTGATCTGGGCATTTGCCGATGCGCGGGGCAAGGGCTTTCTGATCGGCGGAACGGCGGGGCGAACCACGCTCTTGGGCGAGGGCCTACAGCATGACGACGGTCACAGCCAGGTTCTATCGAGCGTTGTTCCCACGTGCAAGAGTTACGACCCTGCGTACGCGTATGAGATCGCGGTGATCGTGCAGGATGGCATTCGCCGCATGTACGAAAACGGCGAAGATCATTTTTACTACATGACGGTTTGCAATGAGAACTACGTGCAGCCGCCGATGCCGGACATTCCGGGAATTCGTGAAAGTATTTTGCGAGGCCTCTACCTCTACAAAGCAGCCGAGAAGGGCGGCGCTCAAGTGACTTTGTTCGGCAGCGGCTCAATACTGAACGAGAGTCTGAAGGCTCAGAAAATCCTCGCCGAGACTTATGGCATTTCCGCGAATGTCTGGAGCGTTACCAGCTACACCGAGCTGCGACGCGAGGCGTTGATGATAGACCGCTGGAACCGGCTGCATCCGGGCGAGCCTGAGCGTAAGCCCTATCTATTACAAGCTCTGGGCAACCTGGACATGCCTATCATTGCGGCGACAGACTATATGAAGATAGTGGCCGATCAGATCTCGCCGTGGTTGCCCGGCCGTTTGACAGCGCTTGGGACGGACGGGTTCGGCCGTAGCGATAATCGCGAGCATCTACGGCGCTTTTTTGAAGTGGACGCGGCAAGCATCGCAGCCGCCGCGCTTTCGCGTTTGTCGCAATGCGGCCGCTTCGATGCTGGGCGCGCTAAGAAGGCCATACAAGAACTAGGTCTCGATCCCGAGAGCATTGATCCTGCATTGGCATAAAATCGCGTCTCCTCCAAATTCATTACCGTAGTTTTATCCGGCATCCCGCTGAAACCGATTGAGACAGGACTCACGTCGTAATCAGTGAGTGCAGCATGGCCCTCAACACTGGGCCTTCACGATGCATCACGCATCGCTTCACGCAAGATATCGCTGCATAAAAACTGAAGGAGATTTCAATGAAACTTTTGCGTTATTCGATCCCGGTGATTTTCGCTTTATGCCTCAGCGCGCCGTTTGCGCATGCACAGAGCGCATATTTCGGAGTTGGAACCATGACCGACAGCTCGAGCGGGCAGTCCATCGATACGTTCGGGACTGGAAATCCTTTTACAACCCCTAAGCTCGGCGGTACATTCGGCAAGGCCGGCGCCGACATCATGATCACTCCGCATTTTGGAGTGGGCGGGGATGTTGATTTTCGATTCGCGCAGGGCAGCTATACCGGCCTGACGTATCGGCCAACTTTCTACGACTTCAACGGCATTTGGGAACCCACCGGCCACTCTCTCAAGCGCATTGTGCCGGAGATTCAAGCCGGAGTCGGCGGAGTCAATCTGAAGTTCTATAGTCCGTCGGCAAGTTATTGCGATCAGTTCGCAGGGTGCTCGAGCAGCAACGCCTTTCTCGAGAGCTCAAACCACTTTCAGGTGCATCTGGCGGCGGGGCTTCGCTTGTACGCGACGCAGCACGTCTTCTTCCAGCCGCAAGTGGATGCTCACTACGTGAACAACTTCTTCCAGTTCGGTAGCAACTGGGTACCTGAATACAGTGCCTCCTTGGGATGGAGCTTCGGCGAGCGGTAGCCATCCGCAAGCCATTCTACTGACCGAAAGGCCGCGGGGATCAATCCCCCGGGGCTTTTTGCATTTTTGAGAGCCCGAGAGCGAGCATGGGACAATCGTCCTCAGGCGATTTTCTGAATGCGGTCTCCCGGTCCCCTTCGTATCGTCCTTCCGGGAGGCACCGGGCAGATCGGGCACATACTGGCGCGCCATTTTCATGAGCAGGGCCATTGCGTCAGCGTCATCGCCCGGCATCCCAAACCTGCCGAGTGGCGAACTCTAACCTGGGACGGCGAGAACCAGGGAGCCTGGACGCAGGCCATCGATGGCGCGGATCTGGTCATCAACCTTGCCGGACGCAGCGTGAATTGCCGCTACAACACGAGGAACCGCCGTGAAATCCAGAATTCAAGAACCATCACTACGGGTCTGATCGGTCGTGCGATCGCGAGCGCATCCCATCCGCCGGCGATGTGGTTCAACGCGAGCACGGCGACCATCTACCGGCATGCCCTAGACCGGCCGATGGACGAAGCGACGGGCGAGATTGGCGGGGGGGAGCAACGTGTGCCCAGGGCATGGCGCTTCAGCACCGATGTCGCAACCGCGTGGGAGCGGGCCTTCTTCGCGGCCGAAACGCCGCATACTCGAAGAGTGGCGTTACGCAGCGCTATGACCATGAGTCCCGATCCAGGAGGCGTCTTTGACGCTTACCTGCGGCTGGTTCGTTGGGGACTTGGGGGCCAGTCCGGCTCGGGGAAACAGTACATCTCCTGGATCCACGACGTCGATTTCATCCGAGCGGTCGAATTCCTCATCGCGCACCAAGACTTGTCAGGGCCGGTGAATGTCTGCTCACCGTGTCCAGTCGCCAATCGCGAGTTCATGGATTGCTTACGGCACTGCTGGTGCACCAGCTACATCGGACTTCCCGCCCCACGCTGGATGTTGTCGATCGGAGCGGTTTTTCTTCGGACGGAAACGGAGTTGGTACTCAAGAGCCGCAGAGTGACGCCGGGGCGTCTGCTGGATGCAGGGTTCGAATTCCATTTCCCGAACTGGCGCGGGGCATGTTGCGACCTTGTCCAGCGGTGGCGCGAGCTGCAGACCGGATAGTTTATTCCTGCGCGGACATCTGCTGATCGGAATCGCGCCAGGCGCTGATCTTCAAACGCCGGCATACCCAGCAGAGAGCTTCGGAAGCTTGAGGTCCCGTCAAAGGCGTGCAAGAAGCGCCACAGACCGCACATCTCTCCGTAGTGGACGGTCTTTCGGGCTCGACCGATTTCTTGGCCATCTCCAAAATCTCCTGCGAGATGATCGGTTCGGCGATCGGTTTCTTTTTCATCATCGCTTTCACTATAGAACAGATCGGATGCATAGTGGGCTTCACGCTGCGAAAATTGGAGCAACTTAACATGAATGAGAGCTAGGGTCAATCGAAGTTAATGGCGAGCATCGCATTTCTCTTTCCCGGACAGGGCTCACAATACGCGGGCATGGGTAAACTCCTGGCTGAAGACTACGCAGCAGCCCGGCGCACGTTTGAGGAGGCGGATGAAGCGCTCGGCTTTTGTCTTTCAAAGCTATGCTTCGAAGGGCCGGATGAGGATTTGAAAAAGACGGAAAATACCCAGCCGGCGCTGCTGAGCGTCTCTGTTGCAGCGTATCGAGTACTGCAGCAAGAGGGTTATCGGCCGAATCTAGTCGCCGGGCACAGTCTAGGCGAGTATTCCGCCCTGGTCGCTGCAGAATCGCTCAACTTCACGGACGCCTTACGACTGGTGCGAAAACGGGGCCGGTATATGCAGGAAGCCGTTCCGCAAGGCGTGGGAGCCATGGCGGCGATCCTTAAATTGCCGGATGGCAAGCTCGATCAAATCCTGAAAGAAGCCGCTGAAGGCGAGATCGTGATCGCCGCAAATTTCAATTCGCCCGACCAGGTGGTGATCGCAGGGCATGCGGAAGCGGTAGCTCGCGCGATGGCGCTTGCGAAGGCTGCCGGAGCCAGGCGTGCCATTCCGCTGCCGGTTAGCGCACCCTTTCATTGCCCGCTGATGCGCCCTGCTCAGGAACACTTGAGAGCCGATCTGGAGGCGACGGAATTCCGAGATTTATCGATTCCGCTGATCAACAACTGGCAAGCCCGCAAGGTCACGACAGGCGCGGAAGCCAGACGAGGTCTTTATGAGCAGATCCCGAATCCGGTGCGTTGGACGGATACGATCCGGGAAATGGTGGGGCAAGGTATCAGGCGTTTTGTGGAAGTGGGGGCGGGCTCGGTGCTGCTTGGGCTTTGCCGAAATATCGACGGCACTCTCGAAGGCGTGAAGTTTGGAGAGCCGGCGGATGTGGAGAACGTGAAGAATGCGCTTTATTAGTGCTGTTGTTGCGGCTGCCGTTTTTGCGCTGACTGTATGGCCGAGCGAAGACCAGGCACAGAAGCTGGCGGTGAACTTTGTTTACGAGTCTCTCGCGCTGAGCCCTACATCGGCGACCGCGCAGGGTTATCACGAACATAATGGAATCGCGCTTGATGAGCAACTCGACGATTTTTCGAAGGCTGGTATCGAGCGGGCGCGCGCCTTCTATCGGCGCTCGCTCGGGATATCGAATACCGGCCTTTCGCCCGAGTTGCAGGCCGACCTGGATGTGATCAAGCTGGAATGCCAGTCGCAACTGTTCGAGATCGAAAGGGCGCAGTCGTATCGGCACAATCCGGCCATTTACGTTGAGACCATCGGCAACGCTATATACAGTCCGTTCATTTTGAACTATGCGCCCGAATCGAAACGCTTGGCCCAGATTACGTCACGAATCGAGAAGATTCCCGCGTTTGTCGAGGTCGCGAAGCAGAATCTGGTGAATGCGCCGGAGATCTGGACCCGAGTCGCGCAAGAAGAGAATCAGGGCAGCCTGGATCTGATCGACCATACGATACGGGAGAAGATACCTGCCGACCTCAAGGCCCGCTACGATCAAGCTGCCGCAAATGCCATCCGGTCTCTCAACTCCTTCAATCAGTTTTTGCGAAATGATCTAAGCCGCCGCAGCAGCGATTGGCGGCTGGGGCCTGAACTTTACGCTGAGAAGTTTAAAGTGACACTTGCGACGGGCGATACGCCTCAACAGGCGCTGGTTGACGCTGAAGCAAAACTGGAGAGCATCCGGGAGGAGATGAGAACCGAAGCCGTTGCGGTCTATCCTAAATTCTTCCCCGGGGAAACGCCGCCACAAGATCTGAACACCGTAGTCTCTCAGGTGCTCGATAAGATCGCTCGGCAGCATGCGGTGCCGGAACGGTATTTCGACGATGCAAAGCGCGATCTTGCCGAAACGACACAATTCGTGAAAGATCACAAGCTCTTATCGCTGCCGGCCGGGAACAATCTTCAGGTGATCCCGACGCCTGAATTTATGCGGGGCATTTACGGCGTTGGAGGATTCTCGCCGGCCCCGGTGCTTGAGCCGCAATTAGGCGCTTATTACTGGATCACGCCATTCACGCCGGACATGACGCCGGAGCGAGTGGAATCCAAGCTTCGGGAGTACAACCGGTACGGCCTCGAGATATTGACGATCCATGAGGCGATGCCTGGCCACTACGTGCAAGCGGAATATGCCGCCGCTATCCAGCCGAAATGGCGTCGCGCGTTGCGCGCCATCTTCTCCAACGGCCCGTATGTCGAAGGCTGGGCGGTTTACGCGACTGAGATGATGATTAATGGAGGCTATGACAAGACGCCCGAGATGGAGTTGACGTTCGGCAAGCAGATGTTACGCGTGGTCTCGAATACGATCCTGGACATTAAGCTGCAGACGATGGGGATGACAGACCGGCAGGCGCTGGATTTGATGATTAAAGGCACCTTCCAGGAGCGAGAGGAAGCCGAAAAGAAATTGCAGCGCGCCAAGCTTTCTTCGTGCCAGCTTCCGACGTATTTCGCGGGATGGCGGGGTTGGGACCGGCTCCGCGACGCATATCGAACGAAACAGGGGCCGAATTTTAGCGTCTCGACGTTTAATGAGCGCGCGCTTAAAGAAGGATCGCTGCCGCTGCCCATTCTGGCGAGGATTTTGGCAGGAAATCCGTGAGAGTAGCGGCTCACCGCCCTATTCCCATCCTTGACAGAATCCGATAGGCTTATGCAGACTGAAGATGCAAACGGGGGAAGGTGCTTTGAAGTCAATCGCGTTTTTTGTGGCTCTGCTTTTCACGGGTAACGCCTTAGCCCAGTCCACTCCGGACCAGGCGCAACCGGGCAGCGGGCCTATGACGCTGGCTGCTGGTCTGCTCGAGCACGATTTCGTCAACTTCTATGCGTTCGGCAATGGAGTGTATGACGACGACAACTTCGGGTCGGGTGCGATAACGAGTTTTGGAGAAGAGGTCGGCGGCGGCATCACCGCGGCCCACGCGTTTCGCGATGGATCGCTCTCCCTCAGCTACTCGGGGGGGTATCGGAACTATAG
>JBAUUG010000574.1:0-3443 GCA_049582585.1 Bryobacteraceae bacterium
GTGTTGCCGATCCGTTAACGCTCGTTCTGTGGGAAGCGCAGTTCGGAGACTTCGTAAACGGCGCGCAAATCATCATTGACCAGTTCGTGGTCTCCGCTGAATGCAAATGGGATCAGCCGAGCGGCCTCGTCCTCTTGCTGCCTCACGGCCTCGAAGGTCAAGGCCCCGAGCACTCCAGCGCCCGCATCGAGCGCTTCCTTCAACTCTGCGCCGAAAAGAATATGCACGTCTGCAACTGTACAACTCCAGCGCAATATTTTCACTTATTGCGCCGGCAGATGTATGGTGGTCACGACCGCCGAGGGATGCGGAAGCCGCTGATCGTCTTCACGCCGAAATTCCTGCTGCGCTATCCGAAGGCGGCCTCGCGCCTCGAAGAACTCACCACCGGAGCTTTTCAGGAGGTGATTGGAGACGCGCAGTTCGTGGGCAGCCAGGTTCGACGCGTGCTTTTGTGCTCGGGCAAGGTTTATTACGATCTGGTAAACAAGCGCGAGGAGCTGGGCCGCGGCGATGTGGCCATCGTCCGCATCGAGCAGCTTTATCCGTTCCCGCTGCAGAGGCTGACCGACATCTTGCGCCGCTACTCTGATACTGCCGAGCTGTTCTGGGTCCAGGAAGAGGCGGAAAACATGGGCGCGTGGTATTTCGTCGAGGAACAGATGCAATCCATCATCAACCCCGGCGGCGAGAGTGGCCCCATCCGGCGGCAGCTCCGCTACATAGGCCGCGCCACCGCCGCCAGCCCCGCGCCCGGCGCGCATAAAGTGCATAACGATCAGCAGGAAGCCTTGGTCAATGAAGCTTTCGCCACAACTCCTGGCGTGGTTCGCAAAGCCCGGCGCTTAGTGCGCAAAAAGCGATAACGCAGCCCGCTCGGACGGAGCCACGTCGCCGCCGGGCACCCTAGGAGCACTCACTTGATCTTCCGAAGCAAACGTTTCCAGACCATAACTTTCATCATTTTCTTGTGCATGACATGCGAGGTGTCGGGGGCACCCGCCGGCAATAGTCCGGACGCATACGCGCGGTCACTGCTCACCTCTCAGCACGTCCCCGGCGCAGCCATCGCGGTGGTCAGAGATGGCGTAGTATTGAAGGAAATTATCTTCGGTTCCGCAAACCTGCAGCTTGGTGTCCCGGTGCAGCATGCCACTAAGTTTCAGCTCGCATCGGTCACCAAGGTGTTTTCGGTAGTTGCGCTTCTGAAGCTCGAGCAGGACGGCAAACTCAGCCTCGATGATCCGGTTTCGAAGTATCTGTCGGCGCTCCCAAAGCAATGGGGAGATGTCACACTCGGAGAGCTTGCAACGCACACATCGGGACTGCCGGATATCGTTGCTAGTCCAAACCAACCCTTGTCCGAAGCCGAGCTGAACCGTTCTGCCGATGAAGCGCTCCGAGACGCGGCAACACGGCCTGTCAGTGCTCCCCCCGGCGCCCGATTCCAATACGACCAGACCAATTACCTCCTTCTCAAGCGCGTGATCGAGCACGTTTCTGGGCAGAGTTTTCGCCAGTTCGTAACAACTCGTGTCCTCAATCCGCCAATGCCGGAAACTTCATGGGGCGACGCGCGCTCTATCGTCCCGGGACGGAGCGACATGTACACCGCCCTGTACCATGACCGCATCGAGAACGGCGCAAACTTGTTTCAGTATCCCGAATACCTCGACTCTGCCGCCGGCTTGAATTCCAATATTGCCGACATGGAACAGTTCGCCAGCTTGCTTACAAGCGGAGGACTCTTGTCCTCTTCTGAACTCGACCGAATGTGGCAACCTGCCAGAAATCGAAGCGGAAAAATCATCGATATTTCAAAGGATATGGAGCTCCCTGGAGTGGCGGCGCCTACCGCCGGTTGGTTCTACGCCGATAATTCCGGAGGCAGATATCCGAGAGTTTTTATGGCCGGAGGTTCGGCCGCATCCATTCTCGTCTTTCCCCGACAACGGCTGTGCATCGTAGTTCTAACAAATCTTCAGGCGAAAGATGATCCTCTTCCCGTAGCTGAAGGCATCGCGAAATTCTATCTTCCGGATCTGCAGACCCTGTTTTGAATTCCAACCCTGGCGGTTATCATCGGCTTTGGTCACTCTAAGTTGTCGAGCCATCCTTTTCGATATGGATGGCACTCTCGTCGATTCGAGCGCGGTCATCCGTCGGACGTGGGAATGGTGGAGTTCACTCCACGGCATCCCGCTCGCGCCCATTTTGGCCGTCGAAAAAGGCCGTCCCACCAGGGATGTCCTTAGCCAATTTGGACCTCATCTCGACATTGAGGCCGAGGCAGCCCGATTCCTCGAGTGCGAAGAGAATGACACCGAAGGCCTGGTTGCAATCCCGGGAGCCCTGGAGGCAGTCGCCGCGGCTCAACAGGGTTTGTGGGCGGTCGTTACTTCAGCCCATCGAAGCTTAGGAGAGATTCGTCTGCGAGCCGCCGGGCTCCCGATACCCGGCGTGTTCATCACTGCCGATCTCATCCATCGCGGCAAACCCGATCCTGAATCTTACCTCTTAGCAGCGCAGCAGTTGAAAGTCGAGCCGCCCGATTGCGTCGTGTTTGAAGATGCCCCAGCCGGAATCGAGGCCGCACGTTCCGCCGGTATGTCGGTTGTCGGAGTGCTCACGGCATTGACCAGCGAAGAGCTTTCAGCGCCTCTAGATATCGGGGACTTTCATGATGTCACCATCTCGCGGCGCGAAAACGGTGGCTTTGACCTCTCTCTGAACACGCGATAATCGCAGCATGAAGATCCTGACCGCCGCCGAAATGCGCGAGGTCGATCGCCTCACCATTGAGCGCGGCATCCCCGGTCTCATCTTGATGGAAAATGCCGGCAACCGCGTCATCGATTTTCTGCGCGAAACGTTCCACCCTCTCTCGGACCATCGCATGGTCATCGTTTGTGGCAAGGGCAACAACGCGGGCGATGGATTCGTCGTCGCTCGCCAGCTCTTCACCCGCAAACTCTGCCGCAACCTCACCATCATCGAGCTCTTCGATCCCGAAACTCTCACCGGCGACGCGCTGGCGAATCGGCGAATGCTCGACGTGTGCGGCTGCCCGATCGTCCGCGAATTCCCAAATCAAGCCAATCTGGCAACCATCGTCGTCGACGCAATTCTCGGCACCGGACTCAGCGGCCCCGCCAAAGGTCCGTCGCTTGACGGAATCCGGATGATCAATGAACGCTTCCCGCTCGCCAGAAAAGTCGCCATCGATATTCCCTCTGGCTTGCCATCCGACGAAACGAACCCAACCGGCGAGTTTGTCAGAGCCGACTACACGGTCACCTTTACCGCTGCGAAACGAAGCCAATGCCTGTCGCCTATCTATGAGCACGTCGGCAAGCTCCAGGTGTTCCCTATCGGTAGCCCGGACGAATTTGTAAAAACGAACCCAAAGTACAACCTGAACCTCACGACCCCTGCTGATATTC
>JBAUUG010000575.1:0-10137 GCA_049582585.1 Bryobacteraceae bacterium
GAGTTGATATTACTCTAAACTTCGGTCTCAAGCGTCCTCCGATGCTTTTACTTTTAAGAAAACCTCCGTTATCATGGAATCGATAGAGAGGTGGTGCGGTAGACGGGAATCGAACCCGTACGGGGCGTGCCCTGGAAAGCTTCCCCCTCGGAACCCAAATCCGATGCGTCTGCCAAATTTTCGCCACTACCGCAGAAGTTGATTGAGTTCGGGACGGTCGCAAGCCCGTTACCCGAATAGATGATTTGATCGCTCACACTGTTATGGTGGGTCCATTTTGGATTCTCCTTCTGAGGTACCCTAGATGTTCAGATCTCGGGTACCTCGATTCTCTCGCTGCGAGAGCTTTGCCTTCGAAGTTTGTACGCAATGTGATCGGCCGCACTCTTGCCTACCTCCGAAAGGAACCACTTGCCGTCGATCACGTCAACTTCGTTGTTCTTATTCTTCATGTCGCTTAGAACGGCACTCACATTGTTATTGAAATTCGTCGCTTTGGTTCGCATGCCGCCAGCTAGAAGAGCATCTGCGATTGCTTGAACAGACATCGGCACCGTCGATTTCTTGAGTTCAAGAAGAATTGCCCAACGAGTGCTTACGGTGCCATACTGCTGCACCTCCGCAATACTGGCTTGGAGCGGATTCAGAGAGTTGGCCATTCCTGGAAGCGTGCCTACAATGCCGAGCCTCCGTGAAAGGCTTCCAATGTTGTAATCAAGCTCCTTAAGCCGTCTCTGGAGATCAGCTACGGACTTATGGACATCGCTTCTTTCTATACTCAGATCGCGAAGAACAGCTTCGTAGGAGGGCCGGAGGCTGTCTGAAACCATCATTTCCTCTTTTCTTCCGGCCCAGAAGATGATAGGCTAGCTAATGAGCGACAAGGACGGTGTATATAGACCGAACCTCTCCCTCATCGAAGCCCCAATACCTCTGGGCTAAATTCTCTACCCATCGCGTCCCATTGCGATTTGGTCTGGCTAGGTGAGGGCCTCAATCCCTCACCTAGCCAGCAGTAAAGAACAAAGTACCAGAACTTCCAATCTGATGCAAGTCCCTTTCTTTCAATGCCAATATTTTGGCCCTTCCCCAATCCAATCCTTTGTTAACAACCTGTGGAAAACCATGCGATGGCACATCCGCAGCTCAGTGAAAGCTGATATCGCGTTAGGTGCCCTTCTAAAGGTCAATCCGACTGATGAGATGCCACCGTCGAGGGGCGCACCCGACTAGATCACAGGCGCAAGTAATCCGCCCTGTCACGCCTACTCTCACCCTACCCTTTTGGTTGAGGGTCCGTTAAGTGCAAAATTCACAAATTAAATCGCCGAACAGAAGCGAGAAATTAAGCGCCTGACAAAACGACTGGAGAGCAAACGGTCGCATACTGGGGTTATGTCCCACACCGGCAATAAAATCCACATCCCGCTATCCGAGCGCGAAGCTGTCCGCTTACTCGGCAAGGTGAAGCCCACGGCTGACATGCCGAGACCAGGGGCCTCGAAACCGAGGGCGGAAGCAAAGAAAAAATCTCGCACGAAGGGCAAAGGGCAATGATGAGCGAGCGAGCGCGTCATATAATTTGCTGATCGTGTTGCCAGCGACGACGTGGATCGTTCTTCAACTACTCGTTCTTACTTTTGCGTGGTTCGGGACGGCGGTCGAGCAGCGGTCTGAACCGAACAAGTCTGCCGATAGAAAGCCGGGTGAGATGCCATTTAAAGACAACGGCGACGGCACCGTGACGCAGAAGACTACCAATCTGAACTGGCAAAAGGACGACGACGGCAAGCAACGAAGCTGGAATGCTGCCGTTGGGTATTGCCAAGCTTTATCGCTTGAGGGGAATTCAGGCTGGCGGCTACCGTCTCTTACAGAACTGCTTTCCTTGTGGAAAGGTGTTGGGACAAAGTCCGATATACGTAAAACCTATTTCCCAAGCATGAAATCATCGGGAGAATTGTATCCAGGTATAATTGCGCCGTATTGGTCAGCCACGCCCGTCAGTATCCAGGGCGCGGACGGCGCTGCTTTCGTCACCTTCAACGACGGAAGCTCCCACGTCGGCACCAAAGACTTTTTTAGCTTTTACTCTCGTTGTGTGCGCACGGGGAAGAACTAACACCGGCATTGCTGTCGAATCTCTTCCGCTATGCCAGCCTGAATTCAAACGGGCCGGTCTGTCACGCTTAAAGCCTACTGCCTGGGTATCGGGTATGTCAACGGGATAATTTCGAGCTCATTGCAGGTATCTTGCTGCTAGTCAATCGCTTTGTGCCCCTCGCCATGGTTATTTTGGCAGCCATCATCACCAACATCCTGCTATTTCACCTCACCATGGATCCGAAGGGTATCGGATTGGGCCTCCTCGCCGCTATCCTCTGGATATTGGTCTTCTTGGGCCACCGTTCGAGCTTCCCAGCCTTACTGAGCGGATCGGGACATCCTTAACCCCATCCCTCGAGCGTAAGGGGTCAGAGCCACGCATCATCCGAGAGGAACTTGTGGCCAAGTTCGGCGTATTTAACTTAGGTAATCAATGACGCTCCTGAACAATCTCCGCTACGCCGTTCGCCAGCTCCGGAAGAATCCCGGATTCACCATCACCGTCCTCGCAACGCTGGGCCTCTGCATCGGCGCGAACACCGCCATTTATACCGTTGTCGATACGCTTTTCTTCCGTGCTCTCCCTTACCCCGACCCTGACCGCCTGGTGCTTGTCTCGAGTATCTTCTATAAGGGCGGCGTTTCCGAAACGGATACCAGTCAAACCGGTCTCCAGTGGGAGCTCGTCCGCGATCACGCAACCTATCTCGACAGCGCCGTCTATGGCGGTACCAGCGGAGTGAATCTCTTCGCCTCCGGCCGTGTCGAATATGTCCAGCAACAGCGAGTCAGCGCCGGCTTCTTCCATGTCCTCGGAATTCATCCCCTCATAGGTCGCGAATTCACCCGCCAGGAGGACGTACCGGGTGGACCGCCGCTAACCATCCTCGGCTACGAAATATGGCGACGCGTCTTTCGAGGTGATCCGTCCATCGTCGGCCGTACGGTCGATCTACGCGGCGCGCCGCACACCGTCGTCGGCGTCATGCCCCAGGGGTTCCGCGCCGATCAGCAGTCCATGGATGCGAGTGTGCATGGTGCTGACCTCTGGACTCCTCTCCAGCCTTCCACTTCAGGAGAGGGAGGGGGAGACAACTACGGCATTATCGCCCGTCTTAAGCCCGGTATAGCGTTCCCCCAGGCCGATGGTCAGCTCAATTCCATCATGCAGCCTGTGCTCAAAGAAGCGCACTTCCCGCCCGGCGTGTCCATGCAGGAAAAAGCTCTTCCCCTCCAACTCGGCCTGACCAACGATATCCGATCAAAAATTAACCTCATGTGGGGCGCGGTCGGACTTGTCCTCCTGATCGGCTGCGTAAACATCGCCGGCATTCTTCTCGCTCGTTCGGCTGCCCGCTCGCGTGAAATCGCCACCCGCATTGCTCTTGGCGCGGGCCGCGCCCAGGTTATTTCGCAACTGCTTGCAGAATCCGTTCTACTCGCCCTCGGGGGCGGCCTCATCGGCCTGCTGATCGGCGAGTTCGCTCTGAAAGCACTGGTTGCCCTGAATCCGGGGCAATTCGAAATGTGGGCCCCGCTTCACCTCGATGCTCGTGTCATGGCCGTCATGCTCGCGGTTTCTTTGAGCGCCAGCATCCTCTTCGGATTGTTTCCTGCATTCGAAGCCGCCTCTGTCGATTTGCGCTCCGCTCTTTCTGAAGGTGGCCGAGGCAGCGCGGGCGGACGCCGCCAATGGAAACGCCAGGCTCTCGTCTTCCTCGAGGTCACCCTGGGCGTCGTGCTGGTCGTCGGAGCCGGCCTGCTCATCCGCACCTTCGCGGTCTTGGTCAACGCGAATCCCGGCTTCAATCCCAATCATGTGATGACCGCTTCTTTGTCCTTGCAGGATGCCCGCTATCAAACCACCGCGGCGGTCAGCCGTCTGTTCCACCAGAGTCTGGATCAAATTCAGCAGATTCCCGGCGTCGAGTCGGCCGCTGTCGCCCTGAGCCTGCCCTACGAGCGCCCTCTGAACTTAGGCATCAAAGTGCCGGGCGACGAGAAGAGTGAGGCAGTCAATTTCACCTACGCCACTCCGGGAATGTTCCAAACTCTGCAGATCCCCCTGCAGCGCGGCCGTCTTTTTACGGACGCCGACAACACCACCGCCGCAAAGGTAGCTGTCGTCAACCAGGCTTTCATCAAGCGCCACCTGCCCCGTAACCCGGAACCGCTCGGCACGCATTTCAAGAGCGGCGACACCGATTACCAGATCATCGGTATCGTTAGTAACGTCCAGCAGAAAATCGGTTGGGGCGGTTATGGCCCGCTTGATGCGTTCCCGCAGGTTTACGTCCCGGCGGATCAAGTCTCCGGCGATACGTTCGCTCTCGCCCATACCTGGTTTTCACCGAGTTGGATGGTTCGCACCCACGGTGACGTCGCGGGGCTGCCCGATCAGATGCGCCACGCCCTCCAAGCGGTCGATCCTCGGTTGCCTTTTTCCGCCTTCCACACCATGTCCCAGGTTCGTGGAGCGTCCTTGCAACAGCAGCGCTACCAAGCCGCGCTCTTTTCCGCGCTTGCCGGCCTGGCGATTCTTCTCGCCGCTCTCGGCGTCTACGGCTTAATCGCCCAATCCGTCGCCCAACGCACTCGTGAAATGGGTATCCGCCTGGCCCTCGGCGCGACAGCCCAGGGGGTGATTCGATCTGCCGCCGCTCCGGGCATCCTGCTCTCTGTAGCGGGCATTGCGGCCGGCTTGATTCTGGCGCTCTTCGCTACGCGCCTTCTAAAGAGCCTGATTTGGGGCGTCCCAGCCACGGATCCACTGACCTTTTCATCCGTCGCAGTGTTGCTGATCGCGGTCGCGACCTTCGCCAGCGTCATCCCCGCCCTGCGCCTCGCCCGACTCGACCCCTCTCAAACCCTCCGCAACGAGTAACGCCAAGGCTGTACGGTGGCTACGCCGGATCAACACTATTCTGGGAGTAAACGCAGACCGGAACAAGCAGAAGCGGCAAAGTAAGTTGAAATTCGATGAATGGTTGAAAGTCTGTAGGTCTGCAAACGGTTCGAGATCGGAGGACTTACAATCCAAAGCTGCCCGGTACGGATCAGGTTCCCTTTAACACGCCGGTGGTTAAGCTTCTCGCGCCGATGCCCGGCAACCGTTCCGCAGAGCGTGCTCGCGGTCGCATTTTTCCGGCGGCTATACTGTTTGGGCGGGGCTATCCAAGCACCATAGAAATAGTTGACTATTCGACGGCGGCATAGCTGTCGGCCTCTAGGCGAGCTGGCCGGATTCCGCTATAGCCGCCGTTGACTATACTCCCTGACATAGCCGCCTTTGGCTAATGGTCGCCGGGTGTCTGTGTGGGCCTTGCGCCTGGGAACTCGATTTTGCGGCGCTTTTGTTCGATGATAGAAAGGAGATTCAGCAATGACCGATATTGACTGGTCCGAATGCCCCATCGTGGAGCGCAACCCCCGAAAACTCGGCGGCGTTCCTACCGTCCGTTCTTACCGAGTTCCGGCTGACGCGGAGGTGGAGAACCACGATGACGGCCTGCCGGATGATGAAATCGCCTACCAATTCAGCCTGCCGATAGAAGACGTTCGCACGATCCTGGCTTACGCTCAACAGGCCCGCCAGGTGCATGCGAGTCTTTCTCGATAACAACGTCCCGGCTGACCTTCGGCACCACCTGAAACATCACGAGGTCGCAACGGCTCCCAACCAGCGATGGGAACGGCTGGAAAACGGCGACTTGCTCAACGCGGTAGAAACGGCGGGTTTGGATGTGATGGTCACGTCGGATCAAAACCTTGATATCAGCAGAACTTAGCGAAGCGCAAGATTGCCCTGGTCGTCCTGGGGTCCAACCGCTGGCCCCTTCTCCAGCAACATCTTCCAGAGATCGTCGCCGCTGTCGATGCGGCTTGTCTCAATACCTATGCTTCCGTTCCCGTGCCGCTGCCGCCGAAACCCAAGCACCGGCGCTTCCCCCAGTCGTGACTTCTCCCTCCGGCATCCGGTAGCCTCAGGCCTCATGGCGCCGACCGGCTTCGCTTACGTCTTCAGCAATCCCGGCCTGATGGCCTATAAGGTCGGCATGGCCAGGCGGGCGCTGCGCCGCCCTTGGTGGCTGCCCCTGTGGCACTGGCCGACCTTCATGTTCTCAGTTTCATCCACTCCGGCACGCCATACTAAAAATAGTCATGCGAATGGATGAGGCAGAGGTCTCTCAGGAATCTTCAACCTCTCACGGATATTCGCTTCCGGAAGTCCATGAGAGCGTCTCAACCTCTCACACCCAGCTCTGGCGCCGTCTCTTTGCCTTCGCAGGTCCCGCCTATCTCGTCAGCGTCGGCTACATGGACCCGGGCAACTGGGCCACCGATTTGGAAGGCGGCGCGAAGTTCGGTTATCGCCTCATCTGGGTGCTGGTCGTCTCGAATCTCATGGCGCTTCTGTTGCAAACGCTCAGCGCGCGCCTCGGCATCGTCAGCCGCCGTGATCTCGCCCAAGCCTGCCGCGATGAATATCCCAGAGCCGTTTCCTATATCCTCTGGGTGCTCTGCGAGCTGGCCATCATCGCTTGCGATTTGTGTGAAGTTTTAGGGGCAGCCATCGGCCTCAACCTCCTGTTTCATATCCCGCTGCTGATAGGAGTGCTGGTCACTGCCGCGGACACTCTGCTGGTCCTCTGGTTCAGCCGTCTCGGAATCCGCGTCATTGAGGCCTTCGTCCTGGTGCTGATCGCTACTATAGCCGGATGCTTTGCGTTTGAAATCTATCTGGCTCGTCCCGATCTGCCCCAAGTGGTGACGGGCTTGCTGCCCCGCCTCAACTCGCAAAGCATTTACATCGCCGTCGCCATCTTCGGAGCGACCGTGATGCCGCACAACCTTTATCTTCATTCGGCGCTCGTCCAAACCCGCCAGATCGGCGAATCGGCGGAAGACAAACGGCGCGCCTGCAACTATAATTTCCTTGATTCGACGATTGCCTTGAATTTCGCATTATTCGTCAATGCAGCCATCCTGGTCATGGCTGCGGCTGTGTTCTTCAAGCACCGCATCGTAGTCACTGAAATTCAGCAGGCCCATCAGCTTCTAGCGCCCTTGCTCGGCACGGCTGCGGCGAGCGTTTTGTTCGGCGCGGCCTTGCTCTGTTCCGGCCAATCCTCCACTCTGACCGGAACCATGGCGGGACAGATCGTCATGGAGGGCTTTCTGCGGTTCAGAATGCAGCCTTGGTTGCGCCGCGCGGTCACCCGCTGCCTGGCTGTCACGCCCGCCGCCCTCACCGTTTATCTCGCCGGTGACGCCGGCACTTACCAGCTGATCATCCTCAGCCAGGTGATTCTTAATCTTCAACTGCCCTTCGCGGTAATCCCACTGGTTCATTTCACCAGCGATCGCAAACGCATGGGTCAATTCGCAAGCCGCATCTGGCTGCAGATCGGCGCTTGGTTTTGTGCTGCCTTCATCCTTGTCTTGGACGCCTGGCTCCTTCGCGATAGCATCCGCGACTGGGTTGCAGGCAGCGGCAATTATCGTCCGCTCGTCATCGCCGGGATATCGCTCCTCGGCACAGGATTCACGGCTTTGCTCGCCATCATCGGTTTCTGGCCCTGGCTGCGGCACGCGCCACTCGCCCCGGAACACGTTGCGGTCACCGTCCCCGACCGGGCCGCCCCCGTGTTTCCCACGCGTACCTACTCGAGCATCCTGGTTCCTCTCGACCACAGCGATTCAGATCATGAAGCGCTTGGCAACGCGCTCGCCCTCGCCCGAATGCACCACGCGCGCATCATTTTGTTGCACGTCGAGGAAGGCGTCACCAGCCAGATGTTCGGCTCGCTTTCATCCACTGCTGAAATCAAGGAAGGCCAGGATTATCTCGCCCATCTGGTCGCCTCTTTACGCGACCAGAACGTCCCGGTTGACGTGGTCGTCAGGCACGGAAATAGTCCTGCCAATGAAATCGCAGCCGCCGTTCGCGACCATCGGCCCGACCTCGTTATCATGGCTTCGCACGGCCATCGCGGGATCAAGGATTTAATTTTTGGCACTACTATCAACGCCGTACGGCACAGAATCAAGGTTCCTCTGCTCATCGTCAGCGCATCCTGAACAAAGAAACTATGACTGATTTCTCCAAAGGTAGGATTCTTGTGACGGGCGGAGCCGGTTTCATCGGCAGTGCGCTGGTCTGGGAGTTGAATCGCCGCGGATTGAACAATATCCTGATTGCCGACCTCCTCGGCAACGACGAGAAATGGAAGAACCTCGTCCCCCTCCAGTTCGCCGATTACATCGAGGGCGACGATCTCGTTCAACGCCTCGAATTCTCGCCTCACGCGTTCAGCAACATCGGAGCGATTTTCCATTTAGGCGCCTGTTCCTCGACTACGGAAACCGATGCATCGTATCTGATTCGTAATAACTTCGAATTCACTAAGACCATGGCGCATTTCGCCCTCGAGGGCGGCCGGCGCTTCGTTTACGCTTCCTCCGCCGCAACCTACGGCGGTCTCGAGGCAAGCCTGCCCGAATCCGCCGCTCTCAACAGCTTGCGGCCGCTCAATATGTACGGCTATTCCAAGCACCTGTTTGACTGTTATGCGGAACACTCGGGAATGCTCCCACGGATTACCGGCCTAAAGTACTTCAACGTATTCGGCCCGAATGAATACCACAAGGGCGACATGCGCAGCGTGGTGCACAAAGCTTTCCATCAAATCCAGGAGAATGGCTCGGTATCTCTGTTCAAAAGCTATCGCGCTGAGTTCCCGGACGGCGGGCAGCGCCGCGATTTCCTCTATGTGAAGGACGCCGTCGCGGCAACTCTCTTCCTGGCCGAGCATGTCGATGGCGACGGCCTCTTCAATATCGGCTCGGGCGAGCCGAATACGTGGCTCTCTTTAGTCAATGCAATTTTCTCCGCCCTCGATCGGGAGCCGACAATAGAATTCATCGAAATGCCCGAATACCTGCGCGAAAAGTATCAGTACTTCACTTGCGCGCACATTTCTAAACTTCGTTCAGCAGGTTTCGATCACCGGATGACGCCTCTCCCCGACGCCGTCCGTGATTACGTGCGCAACTATTTGGTACCCGGTCACCACCTCGGCGACCTATACTAATCGTATGTTCTTCCGTCGTACCCGCCCGAAGATTCCCACCTTTTCTGAGCGCGTGGATCTGCTGCGGCAAGCAGGTTTCACGACCCAAAATCAGCCCGATGGCCGCGTGAAGATCGCAAAAAACGGTATCGGCGCAATCATCGGTGATGAGGGGAAGAACCAGCCTGCCATAGAGAAAGCCGGCATCCTCGCAGGTTTTGAAATTGCCACCCTGTTGAGCGCCGGCTACCAGATGTTTCTCGAGACACCCAGCGGAAAGCGCTTTCCCGCGACCGCCCAGCAGCTCAAAGCGCTTCATGAGTTCGAGGAAGACGTGAAAGAGGCGCTTGGCCTCGTCGATCTTTACAACACATCGCTCGGCACTACCACACCGAGTCACGTTTATGATCGAGTTTATAAGCGTGATTCCGGCAATCAGCCAAAACCTTGGGAGAAGGGCCAACATCGAACAGTTCCTCCCGAGACAAAAGGATCACAGCACCTTTAGCATCCTCCTCATCTCATTGAACGCGATCGCGGCGTAAAGATCTCCTAATGGCGGAATAAAAGGTTCAACCAGGATCTTGCGTGCTTCGTCTGTCTTACCCGCCCTGTCGAGGGAAGCGGCAAGCATAGCTCGTCCTGGCAGGTCCGTGCCGCCTGAGCGGTGGACCACTGTTCTCCACACCTCCGCCGCTTCCGAATAATGGCCATTGAGAAATAAGCTGTATCCCGGAGGAGCCTCCCCCACAGCCTGATCCGGGTGCCCCGAGAGCGCCATCCATTGCGCCAGGTAAACCTTCTTGGCGTCCGGGCTGAGCACGCCGGCAAATTTCTCCGCGGCCGCATTGGCCCGCCGCTTATCGCCTTCCAGCAGAATGCAGACCGCCAGCTCCGGCAAAACCGCCGTATTCTGATCCAACCCAACCAGAATTTTCTCGGCATCGGCGAATCTCCG
>JBAUUG010000576.1:0-3889 GCA_049582585.1 Bryobacteraceae bacterium
GCAGTCAGCCGTTCAACGATTCGCATCGGTCCGCGGCAACAAGGGCACCGCCAGGCTGTATCCTCACCGGCAACAACGGCCGGCGTTGCCGGCGGCTCGCACGCAAGATTGCGACAAATAGGCAGCAGCGTTCCGCGCCTTCGATTCGCAAGCCAGCCGAAATAGCGGATGCGTGGAAATCCCCTGGGCAATATGTGCTGTAGAAAGCGCCGCAGGAACTCCTCATTCGACACCGTCATGATGCGGCGCTTGTTGTGGTGAGCATAATCCTTCCAGCGAAGGCGCACTTGGTTGTCGTCGACCGAGAGTAATCGATGGTTCGAGATGGCAACCCGGTGAGTGTAGCGCGCGAGGTATTGCAGAACGTGCTCGGGCCCGCCAAATGGGGGCTTGGCGTATACCACCCAATCCTGCCGGAACAAGGTGCGCACGAAAACTGCAAACGCCTTCTCCTGGGCCAGCGGCAGACAGACGCCATGGAAGACCAGCTTGTTTCGTTGGAAGGCCTTGCCGTAAGCCAGCGAGGAACTTGCCGCGAAACACGCGGCTCAATACTCGCACGGGCAGAAAGAAGTGGGAACGTGAGGTGATCCAACGTGAGTGATCTGGCGACAAACCACCCCCAGGTACGACACAGTGAATGTGTGGATGCCTTTGTAAGGTCTGGCCCCAGGTATGCAGGATGCTGAGAAAGCCGATAGTAGCGCCGAGATGTTTCGGGTCGGCGGCCACTTCGAGCAGTGTCGTGGCGGTGGCCTCGAACAATAAGGCGAACAGGACCCTCTTGTTCTGCCAGATCAGCGGCACCAATGCATGCGGAACGCTGAAGACGAGGTGGAAATAACCGACCGGAAGCAGTTCGCGCTCACGGGCGCGGAGCCACTTCTCGCGAGCATTGGTCTGGCATTTTGGACAGTGACGATTACGGCAGGAGCAGTACGAGATGGCTTCATACCCGCAGCGAGCGCATTGATCGCGATGCCCGCCGAGCGCAGCAGTTCGGCAACGTGCAATCGCGGTGAGTACTTTGAGCTGAGCCCAGCCTAGTGACTCACGATAGCGTTCGATGAATCGGGTTCCTGCTTTGCGGATGATATCGGCCGCCTCGAAGGGTGGCTGTTTCACGGCCGCTTGTCTGCTCCGGGTGCAGCGTCACCATAGCTGCGGATGGTGACCTGATCGAGCGGGTTGATTGCGGTGTGAAGTTGTTGCTGCGACAGATGGAGATAAATCGTGGTGTCTTCCAGATGCGTATGGCCCAACAGCAGCTGAATCGTGCGGAGATCCGTGCCGGCTTCCAGCAGGTGCGTGGCATAAGTATGGCGCAAAGTGTGTGGGCCAATCCGCTTACGCAAGCCAACTCGCTTCGCAGCCGCCTGACAGGCATGCCAGACGGTTTTGTCACAAGTCGGTTGATCCAGATCGCGATGCCCAGGCGAACTCGGGAATAGATAGTCCTTCGGCTTATTCCAGCGCCAGTAGTCGCGCAGGGCTTCGAGCAGTTTGGGGCTCATCGGCACATCCCGATCGCGCGCCCCTTTCCCCTGGTGCACACGAATCACCATGCGTTGACTGTCGATATCACTGACCTTCAGACGAACGACCTCGGCCCGGCGCAAGCCGGTACCGTAGAGAATCATCAGCATCGTTCGATACAGCAGGTTCGGTGCTGCCTCGATTAGTTGAGTAACTTCCTCATGGCTCAATACGACCGGCAGTTTTTTCGGAGTCTTTGGAAACGTCAGATCGTCGAACGTCAGATCGCGCCGCTTCAACACCTTCCTGTACAGAAAGCGCAAAGCCGAAATCCGGCCCTCTACCGTGCCGGGCGCCAGTTTCCTCTTTTGCAGAAGATGTACTTGATAATGACGCAGCTCTTCGGCGCCCAGGCCCTCAGGCGACTTGCCATAATGTTCGGCGAACTCGCGTACAGCGAAGATGTAGCCGCGAATCGTCTCGGAAGAATAGTTTCGCCGCTGGAGTTCCTCCAGCATGCGTTGACGTAGTGGGGTCACAGAAGTCTCCTTTCCTGTGACCCCGACGTTATCGCTCCTCTACGCTGCTCCCGTTAACACGCATCTCCGTCCGCCGCGCCAGCGGCTTACTTGAAACGGGCTTCTCGTAGGCTGAGAACTCAAGTGGGACGGCGGACTTAAGAGAGTTTCTCCATACTTAAGGCTTACGGCATATGCGAAGAAGGGAGAGCACCGAGTTGGGTCATCAGGCCGAGTGTATCCATAATGATGCGAGTGTCCTTGACACGCCCGTTCTCCAGACGATCGATGACAACGCCCCAGACCTGCACATGCCGGCCTGTTGCGGGAATACCGAGAAACTCGCCCTGGTGGGTACCGTTCCACTCGAAGCGGCTGGCGACCTTTTCGCCTTCCGTAATTTGCTCCTGGATAGAGAAGACAATGTCGGGAAAGCCAGCGCGCATAGCGCGAAGGATATCTTTCAGGCCGTCAAGACCAGGACCCTGTCCAGGCAGTGGAACTTGCTCAACAACGTCTTCCCAGACGTACTGTGCTGCCGAGTCGATTTTCCCCTGAGTGATCACTTCGTCCACAAAGCGGCGGACGATCGTGGCATTGTCTTGCGCCATTCCGTTCTCTCTTAAACCTAAATCGCCATCCGTCACATGTCCGCAAAACGCTATCAGCGGCTCGGACAGACCCGGACCAGGATATAGCTGCCCCTAATTACTCCGTCCTCAGTGCTCTCATCGGATCAACCGCCGCAGCCCTCCGCGCCGGGATATAGGCTGCCAACAGTGCTGTCCCGAAGAGCAGAACGCTCACACCGAGCAGCACGGGCGAATCGAATGCTTGTACTCCATAAAGTGTGCTATGCATGAGGCGCCCCAGCCATGCTGCTCCTAACACGCCGAGCGCCAAGCCTACCAGGGTGAGGACAAAACTCTCGGAGATAATCAGACGCTCCACGGCTCGTTTCTCCGCCCCCAAAGCCATGCGCAAACCAATCTCCTGTGTTCGCCTGGAAACACCAAACGAAATCACACCGTAAACACCGATTGCAGCAAGCGTCAGCGCCACGAACGCGAAGCCGACATACAGCATCATCGTGAACCTGTCGCCGATGAACAGTTGATCTCTGACCTCGTTCATTGTGCTCAGATGTGAAACCGCGACATCTCGGTCTATGGAATAGATCGCCTTCGCAACCGCTGCACTCAATTCCGCTGGATTTCCCCCCGAACGGAGCCCTATAGTGACACTCGGCAGAGGCGATTGGGGAAACGGCACATCTATTTCAGGTTGATCGGCACGCAATCCGAATGAGCGGACATTGTGAAAAACGCCCACAATCTGCCACTCCACAGCCGCTCCCAGCTTCTGGACCGTGGGATCGATTTGCTCGATGGATAACCGCGTATTCAGCGGATCGCGTCCTTTCAGATACTCTTTGACAAACTCTTCGTTGACGACGGCGACCCGCGGGCTTGTCGATGTGTCGGCTTCGCTGAACTGGCGGCCTTTGACGAGGCGGACGCCGAACGTTCTGAAGTACTCAGGGCTAATTGACTGGAATCCGGCACCAGGTCTCTGGGAAGGGTCGGCGACTGTTGTACCCACGATTGTGAACGGCATCCCATCACTTGTACCGAGCAGAGGAGCTCCGGTCGCGACCGCAGCAGCAGAAACTCCGGGCAAGGCATGGATTTGTTCGAGTACTTGCTTGTAATACGGTACGATCCCGGTGGCAACGCGGAATCGCCCGTCCGGCTGCTGCAATGAAAAGATCAAGACATGGTCCGTACGCACTCCCAGGTCGACCCGTGTCAAATTCGAGAAGCTATGCAATGCGAGACCAGCACCGGAGAGCAGCGTTAACGCAAGCGCGAGCTCCCCCACAACCAGAGCGCGCC
>JBAUUG010000577.1:0-1887 GCA_049582585.1 Bryobacteraceae bacterium
ATCCTGTCCATTGCTTTAATCGCGAGTCAGTTGCCGGATCAGGTCCGCCTGCTCGGGATATTTCTTGATCAATTCATCCCGTTTTCCGATCGAGTAGTCCACAGGGTCGAAACCCGGAGCCATCGACACGCCCATCAGCGCCCAGGAACCCCCTAGCATCAGGCGCGAGCCGAGCCACGTGCCGCCGGGAATTGCTTTCATGGGATTCTGGCGCAGCGCGAGATTGTTTCCGAAGATGCACACCTCGGCGCGGGCGGGGCTGTCTTCGGGAGGCAGCAGCAGCATCTGGACCGGGTCGCCGGCGTAAAAATGGTACAGCATATCACCTGTGACGCGGTGCATCACCGAGCAACCCGGCCATTCCAGAAAATAATAAATCGCACCACAGATCGAGCGCGGCGTTTTGGTGCTAGGAAAGTTCCTCAATTCGTTGTCGGGAATGGTGATCGGCGATTGATAGACATTCGCCAGAAACCCACCCTCCTGGGAATTCGGCGTCAGTTTCAGCCAGTCTTTGACGGCTTGTGCGTTCGGCATGGGGAGCTAGGAATCTCCTTTCAAGTCGAAGATTGTCCGCGTGAGCGGGCTCAAATCCACCGGCTTGGTTCGCGGCTGTTTTCGGGGTGCCGTCTGATAACCGGAACCGATCGATTGCTGAAATCCGAGCCAGCGATCCTTATTCCACTGGTTCTGCACGCCAAGTAACCTGTCATACTCGTTGCGGTAGTACTTCTTCTGCCAGTCGACCAATAGGGGGTCAATATAGTTGATGTAAGCGCCTTGGGCGTGTTCGCCCAGTGCATCGAAGAAATCCACCGCCCATTCGATATTGGGCCGAGCCTGCAGCGGCTGCGAGGAGTCCCATTCCGATTTGAGCTCGAAAGTAAACACGCCACCGCGGTGCGCAAAGGACGAATTCGTGGAGTTATTTTCACTGATCTTGCCCCCGGTGTGGGTCCAGACGATGTAAGAATCCGTAGACGGGGCGCGCCCCAGATAAAACTTGCAGATCTCCGCGACATCCTGAGTCAGTGTACCGGGTCCTAGCACGAGCGAACGGATGTAGGCTGAGTGCCCCCTCACCTGTGTACTGGTGCCCACGAAATCCTCCCACTCCGGCAGGCTCATGGTATACAACTCGATGTCACTCGGTCCGAGTTTCAGGAGAGGCTCGAGAAGGTCAACGGCATCGGTCAACTCGCCGTTAAAAACCGGCGTGAATCGCAACATCAGCGCGGGCTTTCCACCGAAGCGCGGGTCGGGGAAACTCCGCATTATTCCGTACACCGCCATTTCTTTAGGTAAACGCAAGACCCAGTCGTTGTAAAAAGCGAGAAGTTCGTCTATGCGGTAAAAAGGAAAATCCACCTGGCCCATGGTAGGCCGGGGCACATGTGTTTTCTTAAGCTGCAGGTCGATCCGGGTGACGATCCCAAAGTTCCCGCCGCCGCTCCCCCTCAACGCGCGGTAGAGTTCCGTTCCATTGCCTGCCGACTTATTCTTCTGATCGAACAGCTTGTCATCCAGTTCGTAGACTTCACCGGTTGTCGAGACGAACTGCAACCCGGTTACGTTGTCGCATCCGAGTCCGTAAGAACGCGAGATGAAGCTGTAGCCGCCGCCCAGGACAAAGCCGGCCACGCCCACGCCGGCACAACCACCGCCGATCACCGTAAGCGGGCTTTGCCGGTCGCGAAGGAAGTCGTAAGCATTGATCCACCGGGTACCGGCACCCACGCTTAGTTGTGAGTCGCCCTTAAACGCGATGGCGTTCATATCGTCGAGATCCAATACGACGCCTTCGCCGTTGAGGCAGTATCCAGCCGCGCTGTGGCCGCCGGCCTTGATCGTAAGCGGCACGTTATGGTCATGGCAGTACGCTACGAC
>JBAUUG010000578.1:0-9874 GCA_049582585.1 Bryobacteraceae bacterium
ACTCAATTTCAAAAAGCAACCTGATCGATTCTCCCGGTTTGATCGAACGCAACCACCAGCTCGTGCTCGCTCTCGTAAGCGGTCAGGCGCGCACTCCCCAGCAAATCAGCGGGATTATGGTGAAGACCACCCAGGCCGGAGTCCCCATCAAAATCGGCGACGTCGCCTCCGTCAATCCATCCGTCAAGCCGGTTTATACCATCGTCACGGCAAATGGAAAACCCGCCGTACTGCTCAACATTCTGCGCCAGCCGGATAGCAACACCGTCGCCGTGGCCGACGAAGTGCACAAAGAGCTCGATCAAGTGCGAAAGGAGTTGCCGCCGGGCATCTCCATTCAGTCCTTCTACGATCAATCCGATCTCGTCAGCGCCTCCATCACAAGCGTGCGCGATGCCATCCTAATCGGCCTGGTATTGGCAGCCATCATTTTGGTCCTGTTTCTTCGCGATTGGGGAAGTTCTGTCGTCGCCGGGCTGGTCATTCCCGCCACCATCGCAGTAACGTTCATTGTTCTTCGCGCCATGGGCCAAAGCTTCAACCTGATGACCCTGGGTGGGCTGGCAGCGGCAGTGGGATTGGTCATTGACGATGCAATTGTCGTGGTTGAGAACATCGTGATGCATCGCGATGCCGGCCAGAGCCGCGGAGAAGCCATCCGCAGCGCTCTACGCGAAATCAGAGTGCCGCTGGTGGGTTCTACCGTCACTCCGATAGTGGTCTTTCTGCCGCTGGTCACCATCACCGGCGTGACGGGCACTTTCTTCCGCGCCCTGGCGGTCACTGTTGCCGTTGCGTTGATCACTTCACTCGCTCTGGCGCTCACCTGGACTCCGGCGCTTAGTCATTTGCTCCTTCGCGTGCGCCGCTCGCACCATCAGGAAACGGGACGTATAACGCGCCTTTACGAGCGCGCCATCAACGCCGCCTTGGCCCACCCGATCGTCCTTTCCGCCTTGGCGGTTCTGCTGATTGTTGTGTCCTTTTTCTGCTATCGCTCGCTTGGCAGCGATCTTTTGCCATCCATGGATGAAGGCGGTTTCGTCCTGGATTACCTCATGCCCGCAGGCTCCTCGCTCGAAGATACAAACCGCGTATTGGTTTCGGTCGAGAAGATTCTGCACTCCATACCGGAAGTCGAAGGCACGTCCCGCCGCACCGGTCTGCAGCTTGGGCTCGCCGCTGTTACCGAAGCAAACACCGGCGACATTTCCGTGAAACTCAAATCCCGCCGAAGCCGCGGCGTAGACGAGATAATCGCCGACGTTCGCGAAAAGGTAAATAAGCAATTTCCTCAGCTCGACACTGATTTCCACCAGGTCTTAGAGGACATGATCGGTGATCTCACCGGTTCGCCCGATCCCATCGAGATCAAGCTCTTCTCTGAAAATATAGGCCTCCTGCAGCTGTGGGCGCCCAAAGTTGCCGACGCCATCAAATCGATCCCTGCTGTGAAAGATGTCAAAAACGGCATTGAGGATACCATCAGCGGTCCGGCTCTCACCTTCAACGTGGATCAAACCGTAGCCGCGCGCGCCGGCTTCACCCCGCAAGAGGTGGAGCTGGATGCCAGCGCCATCATCGGCGGGGAGCCGGCGACCGTCCCTGTCGTCACCAACAATCGTGCCTACACTTTGCGGGTTCGCTTTCCATCCGCCAACCGCCAAACACTCGATGCCATGCGTAATACTTTGCTGATCAGTTCCACGGGGCGAATCGCAACCCTGGGCACGCTCGCCGATCTCGAATACCAAGCCGGCCAAACTGAAATCCGCCGCGAAAATCTCCAGCGCGATGTCGCTGTGACCGGCCGTCTGGAAGGAATGAGTCTCGGCACAGGCATTGCGCTGGTCCAACAAAAGATGGCAAGCCTTCATGTTCCTTCTTCCATCCGTGTCGTCTACGGAGGCTTATACCAGCAACAGCAGCAATCGTTTCACGATCTGTTATTTGTCCTCGCCGCGGCGGTGATCCTGGTCTTCATCGTGTTGCTGATCGAATTCGGAGGCTTCGCCGCGCCCGTGGCGATTCTTTCATCCGCGCTGCTCTCTACGTCAGGGGTTTTCTTTGCACTTCTTGTCACCAGCACGACCTTTAATCTCTCATCCTTTATGGGACTCATCATGGTGGTCGGCATCGTTGCTAAAAATGGAATTCTGCTCCTGGACGCAGACCAAAAGTATCGCCGCCAGGGCTCATCGCCGCGCCAGGCTATGATCGAAGCCGGCGAACGGCGTTTGCGCCCCATCCTGATGACCGCCATGGCAGCCATGGCCGGAATGATTCCCTTGGCGCTCGCCCTCGGGGCCGGATCTCAGATGTTGCAGCCGCTCGCGATCGCAGTCATCGGAGGCATCTTAGCCTCTATGATCCTGTCCCTTATCGTCACCCCCGTAGTACACTACTGGCTGTCCAGAACAACACCTGAAGCATGAGCACAACTTTAGATCATGAGTAAGGTTCAGCAGTGCAAGGTGGCGCAGACCATCTTGTCGTCTGCGTTCCTGGCCGCCGTCCTCGCCCTCCATGCGCAAGCCTCGGACGTCCAGCAAATCATCGACAAATCCGTCGTGGCCAACCAGGCAGTCTTCAACGCTGCCCCTGACTTCAACTACAAGGAACGTGACCGCGCCCCCAATGGCTCCAAGACTTTTCAAGTGACCATGATTGAGGGAACGCCTTATAGCCGCCTCATCGCTCTGAATGACCAGCCTCTATCCGCCCAGCAGACCGCTCAAGAGCAGAAGAAACAGGAGCAGATTACCTCGCAACGCCGAGCCGAATCACCCGAGGACAAGCAAAAGCGAATCGCCAAATACCAGAAGGAACGCAAGCGCGACAACCTGATGATGGAGCAATTAACGCAAGCGTTCGACTTCACTCTTATGGGTCAGCATAAGGTGCGAGGCTTTACGGTATGGGTCCTCAAAGCAACCCCGCGGCCGGGCTACAAACCGCCCAATATGGAGACACAAGTGCTGCCCGGTATGCAAGGCGAGCTCTGGATTGATCAGAAGAGCTACAACTGGGTTCGAGTCACCGCCCAAGTGATTCGTCCCGTCTCTATCGAAGGTTTCCTCGCGCAAGTCGAGCCTGGAACGCGGTTCGAATTAGAAAACTCGCCAGTCGGGAATGGGGTTTGGCAAACTACCCACTTCTCTATGAAATCGAATGCCAAAGTGCTTCACATGTTCAGCCATAATTCGCAGGACGATGAAACATATTTCGGTTTTCAGCCCAACGGCGGCGCGTCAAGCCATTGACGCTTGATGCGGCTTGGCCCCGTCTCCCGTTTGTGCGTCGTTCGACGCAGCCAGCTGCACTTTGATCGGCGGCATGCCGACAATCTCATACGTCCCTGACGCGATTCCGATTCCTGCCTGATCCAGCTGTTCCAGAATTTGCCGGCTCATTTTGCTCTTGATGCTTCTGATACCCGAGTCCGGCACGATGAATCGCACCGTCATCTCCACCCAGTTGTCGGTCAATCGCCAATAGATCTGCGGCTCCAGCTCAGAGCGCTTCAGAACGTAGCGGCTCTCCAGCGCTTCGAGCGCCCCTTCGCTCAATTCCGCGATCTTCACGGTGTGCGCGCGCGCGGCGTCCAGTAGAATCTGCTCGGCCTTATTTCGATCCGCGTTATACGGCACCGGCAGCCGCATCTCTTCCCAAATGTACGGAAACTCTCGCGTGTAGTTATAGACTGGCTCATCGAAAATCACGGCGTTCGATACGCGTACAATTCGTCCCGTGTACTGCCGCGCTTGAACCCACATCGGATCGCCGCTGTCCCCTTCCGCAGGCTGGCCCATCTCCATGATCACGGTCTGCAAAAACGTCAGTGCGATCACATCGCCCCGGATGCCGCCCATGGTGATCCGGTCGCCGACGCTGAAAGTCTTCCCGCGAAGGATCAAAAGATAACCCGCAAATGCGGTAACCACTCTCTGGAGAGCGAACGCCAGCCCCGCCGTAACCATTCCCGCCGCAGTGGTTAACGTAGTCGGATTATTGAACCAAAGCGAGATCAGCCCGACCACCAGAACCACCGCCGTAATGATCGAAATTCCCTGATGAGTCCAGAACGCCAGGCGCTTCCCGTTATGTGACCCGACGTTTCGGTGCGCAAGCCAACGCAGAAAACGTCCTAACGAAAGCACTGCGAGGACGAAAATCAGCGAAAACAGCAGCTTCTTCGCGTTCTCTACGTTGACGCCGACCAGCTTGACGCCGAACAGTTGAACAACCTGATGCGGTCCGACTAGTTGAATGATATTGCCCACTGGAAACTACCTATTTTCATGCTAACCGGGCGGCCCGCGTACAATACTCTCGTGAAAGTCGGAATCGTTGGACTGGGCTTCATGGGCTCGACGCACCTCGAGGCATATTCGCGAATTGAGGACGTTCAAGTAGCCGCCGTATGTACGCATAACGAGCGCGCGCTCTCTGGAGATCTAAGCCAGGTTGGCGGGAACATCGACCGAACTACTGGCGTACCCGACTTCTCAGCAGCTCGGAAGTACGCTCACTGGCGCGAGCTTGTTGTCGATCCCGAGCTGGATGCCGTCGACATCTGTCTTCCCACTGACCTGCACGCATCAGTCGCTATCACCGCAATGGCGGCAGGCAGGCACGTTCTCTGCGAGAAGCCCATGGCCGTTGTCGCGGACGACTGTGATCGCATGCTGGCCGCGGCCGAGCAGTACAACCGAATCCTCATGGTTGGGCAGGTGCTTCGCTTCTGGCCCGAATATCGATATCTGGAAAGTTTTATCAAATCGGGCGAACATGGGGCAGTGCTGTCCGCGACATTCGTTCGAAGTTGCGGCCTGCCCGATTGGAGCCGCTGGTTACCGACCGAAGCCCGGAGTGGCGGGGCCGTTCTCGACCTCCTCATTCACGACATCGACCAGGCCCTAATCCTGTTCGGAATGCCAGAGCGTGTTGCTGCCAAAAAATTGGGCTCTGTGGACGCGCTTACCGCTACGCTGATTTACCCGAACGGTCCTGAAGTGCGAGTGCAGGGTGGCTGGTTCCTCCCGGGCGCTCCTTTGTCGATGAGCTTCCAGATTCGCTCAGAGCGCGCGCAAGTCGAGCTGACATCTGGCGCGCTGATGCTGAGCGATCAGTTCGGGCAGCGGAATAAAATCAAGATCCCGGAGACAGACGCGTATCAGGCGGAGGTCGCTTATTTTGTCGATTGCTGCCGAAACGGGCAGAAGCCTCTACAGTGTATGCCCCAGGATTCCGCGCGCGCCGTCAAAGTTGCACTGCTTCTGAAACAATCAAGAGCGATGGATGGGGAGCAAATCAAATGCTCGGTCTAGAAGACCTGGAAATCGGGCTGATGTTCTGGGCCGGAGAAGATGCTCGTAAGACGCTGCAACAGGTCAAGAACTTCGGAATCCGCGCCGGGCAATTGGGTTTCTCCGGCGGCCTGCCGCTCGATGGAGCAGCCGAGTGTTGGGACAGAGCACTCACCGGAGAGCATTTCATTGCCTCCACTGCCGTATGCAGTTACATCGGCGAGGATTACTCGGACATTCCCGCTGTCCAACGCACCGTCGGCCTCGTTCCTCCAGCCACGCGGCACGCGCGTGTCGCTAGAACAAAGAGTGTCTCTGATATCGCGCGGGAACTCGGCATCGCGAGCGTCGCTTGTCATATTGGCTTCGTCCCGCACAACGCAGACGAGCCGCTATACGCCCAAATTCGAGACGTCGCGCGCGATATCTGCGATCACTGCGCCGAAAACGGACAATCGTTCACTCTCGAAACTGGACAAGAGCCAGCCAAAGTTCTTCTGCGCTTCATGGAAGATGTCGATCGCTCGAATCTCAAGATCAATTTCGACCCGGCCAACATGATCCTCTACGGAACCGGCGATCCCATCGAGGCGCTCGACGTTCTCGGCAAGCATGTAATCTCTGTTCATTGCAAAGATGGCGATTGGCCGCCGATGGATCAGCCCGCCGCGCTTGGCAAGGAGCGCGCGCTGGGCGAAGGGAGCGTCGATTTACCCCGTTTCATCGCCAAGCTCAAAGAGATTGGATATCGCGGCATCCTGAGTATCGAGCGCGAGGAGAGCGATGAGCAGAAGCGCGCCGCCGACATTCGCAAAGCCGTTTCCCTCCTGAAAACCTTAACCGGACGAGCCTAGGAGACCGTCAGGGAGCGGCCGGCTAATCTCCTGCGACACCTTACAAAATCGCTCATTTCATTTTCTTGGCGTAATCCGAGTACCAGTCGGCAATGCGCTTCTTCGGCACATCGCCCGGGTGTACAACCACGCGGTACCGGAATCGCATGGAGTCCCCAGCCGCCATGCTGTGGCCTCCTTCGCCTGGTTCTTTCGGATCGAACTCTTTCTGCCCGAATGGGTTCACCGCGAATAAACCGTAATCGCGCGCATGCCAGCGCGGTGGATGGTTGAAGTTTTGCGGATGATCGAACACCACGATGCCCACCTTTTGACCCTCCACAACGCCGTCATAATCCACCCAGTCCGCGCGTTTGCCCCAAACGTTCGTTTCAGTTTGAGCGCCGCCCGAGTTCGTCATGATGCCACCGTTCTTTCCTGCCATGCTATCGGCGACGCGAATCGCGAAGAATCCTTCTTTGGTGTCTCCGAATTTTAGATCTTCCCGGGCCGTTAATGTCACGTCTACGTCAATCGTTCGGATCTGAGGGTCGGCGTAGAAGGTCATCGTGCGATGTTCCTCAATCATGATTCCGCGTCCCGGCGCCTGCCAATTGAAGCTCGCTGTAACGCTGCCTGATTTACTGCCGGAGATCGCTTGGCCAAGGCTCTGGAGAACCACGCTTCCCTTCGTGGCAGGATTTTCCGGGCTCGTTTTGGAGCTGGGGTCATTCTCCCAGAAATTGACGCCGCTCACGTCTCCATATCCAATCCATAACCCCCGATGATGCGGGTGGTCGCGAGACTCCCCTTCAACCGTTTGCATCGGATACTCCCGCGTGACGATCAGCCCCGTCGCGGAACGCAAAGGCGCAAGGTACGGCTTCGGATAAGAGTTGCCGATATGGAAATCGGAGAACGGCTGTCCGTTGATGTGGATGGAAATGTGATCGTCGCCTACGCTCTTCAGCTCGACCTGCGCATTCAGATGGAGAGCACCAATGAGCGACATGCAAATCACCCCGATCGCAGGCTCGATTTCCAATCCGGCGAACCTCTTCATGGGGCGTTCCAGATCATATCAGGCCTTGCCTGGGCTATCATGAAGGCGTCTAGTAAGGAGACTTGATGGGACCGATAGGTGTTCAAGAGATGATTGCAATCTTCGTGATTGCTCTTCTCCTATTCGGCCCGAAGAAGCTCCCGGAGTTAGGACGCCTGCTTGGCAAAGGGCTTAGCGAGTTTCGCCGCGCGAAGAATGAGTTGAAAAACACTTTCGAAGGCCATCTAAGGGAGCTCGAAAGAGAAACCCAAGCCGAGGCGCAACCTGCGGCGAAGACCGATTATTCGCCCGCCCCTTACCAGCATCCTTACGACGACTATAACCGCTACGATACCCAATCCGGATCCACATCAGATCCGCATCAGGGATATCAGTCCCATGAGACCGCAGTCTCAGAACCTTCCATCGCCGGCGCAACCGCAACACAGGACGCCCAGGCCCACCGGGATTATTCTTCGCAAAGCTCGCCAGTCGCCGGAACCATACCGCGCGGCAACGGAGTGCTGATGGTCGAGCCGGTTCCGGTCGCTACCGAAGAGCAACGTCCCGTCTAACTAACTATTGACAATTGATGCCTGACGAACCCGAGGAGCCACGCGCTCCGGACAGTAAAGCTGTACATGACGAGACGGAGCTGGTGGAGACCGCAGGGCCTCAGCCCCCCAGTACCCCCGTTTACAGCAGCTCCTCCGACCCTTACGGCTACCCGGGAGAGCAACCGCAGCCGCTCACTGCTTCCCATTCCGAAGCGATACAGGAATTGAAAGAGAAGCCCGCCCCTCCTGCGGCCGAGTCTTCCTCGAAAGGAGTTCCACCCCCTCCACCCACTCCCCCGCCCGAAGATGACGAGGATCAGAATCCCGAAGAAAGGGGCATGCTTCGCATGTCCTTCATGGGGCACTTGGAAGAACTTCGTTCACGGCTTCTTAAGGCAATTATGGGGCTCGCAGTCGCGTTCCTGGCGAGCATGTTCTTCGCGAAGGACCTTTGGAACGTGGTACAGGAGCCCGCTGTGGATGCCCTCCGGCACATTGGAGCCAAACCGGCACACCTGGTCTACATCACGCCCATGGAGGCATTTAACATCATTTGGCTGAAGATGCCTTTGCTGGTCTCCCTGTTCCTCGGCTCGCCCTGGGTCCTGTATCAGGTTTGGGCATTTATCTCGCCTGGCCTTTATAGGCGCGAAAGAAGGTGGGCGGTTCCTTTCATCTTGTGTACCGCCGGACTATTCATAGCCGGAGGATGCTTCGCGTACTTTGTCGCATTTCGTTACGGCCTCGAATTTCTGTTGGGGATCGGCCTGGGCGTCAACGTCGCGCCGATGATCTCAATCAACTACTACTTCGACTTATTCGTGAACGTGACCCTTGGCGTCGGCCTGGTATTCGAAATGCCCGTCATAATTTTCTTCCTGACGCTGCTGCGTCTCGCGTCACCGCGCTTCCTGCTTCGGCACAGCCGCTATGCCATTCTCGGTATCACCATCATCGCGGCAGTGGTAACTCCAACACCTGACGTTTTCAACATGATGATCTTCGCCGTCCCGATGGTCATGTTGTACTTCGTGGGCCTGTTCGCGAGTTACCTGCTGGTGCTGCGGCGCGAAGGCAAGAGCTTCCCTTGGCGGATAATTTTATTGGCTGTACTCGCGTTGATTCTGCTGAGTGCCGGTGTTCTGGCCTTGTTCATTTATCGCTATCATTACCACTTCATCCAGAAGTGGCCATACTTCACAAAGTAGAAGAATACTGCCAGAGCGCCGCGCCGCCTAGCAGACCGTCTTCATTGGGCACTCGCGTCACATGCCTGGGCAGCGCGAAATCAATCTTCACCGCGTTGCCGCCGCCGATATAGAGGTGATCGTAGTTGAACAGAGCTTCTAACTGCGGAATCGCCAGTTCCACAAGCTGGTTCCAACGCTTGCGTCCGATCTTTTGCAGATGCCGCTTGCCTAGGAAATCCTCGTACGTTTTGTTCTTGCGCCAGGGATGATGCGCGAGCTCCAGGCCGGGTACCAGATGCCCATCGATAAAAAGAGATGAGCCAAAGCCCGTTCCAAGAGTGATAACCAGCTCGACGCCTTTTCCTTGAATCGCTCCAAAACCCTGTACCGCGGCGTCATTGGCAACTCGAACCGGCTTTCCCCAACGCTTTGTGAGCACCTTCTGCAATTCAAAGCCGACCCATTTCGGATCCAGATTGTGCGCGGTGAGAGTAGCTCCGCGCTTGACCACGCCTGGAAATCCTACAGAAATCCGATCGAACCCTTGGAGCTTGCGGGAAATCTTGTCCAGCACACTCAGAATTGCTGCAGGCGTCGCGGGACTCGGTGTGTCAGCGCGTTCTCGCTCACTCCCCGGCTTACCTTCAGCGTCGAGCAGCATAGCTTTGATCCCTGTACCCCCCACGTCTATGGCCAGTGTTGTCTCTCTCTTCTGCTTCAATGCAGCCGTTTTTACCGGGCGTCTCTTCATATCGACACTTTATCTAAGTCGATACGACCATGGAGTGCTTTCATAAACGTCAGGCCACCGACACAATCACATCCGCATTCGCCTAACCTTTCCGTTCCTTCCTATTACTTGCTGTGAATTGAACCGTAACCCTGTACTTTTTGCGACCCTACGCCCCGCGCCACACGTCCATATTATTGAAAGCACGGTCGA
>JBAUUG010000579.1:0-1609 GCA_049582585.1 Bryobacteraceae bacterium
GGCCAGAGCATAGTATCATGTCGCTAAGTCTATGATTTCATTGCGCCCCGATGGGATTCGCGGCATAAATATCATTTTTGAACCACCCAATGCCCGGCTTACAAATAAATACTTGACCCGAATTGGCTTTGCAGCTAAAGTAGCGAGTTCCAAAGGACCCTAGGACCGCTGCTTCAATGTCCTTGTGAGCAGCTCCCGTGAAGGGAAGCACAGAAAATCGAGCATCTTCGGGGTCCGGTCCCGCATCTATTCAACAAGAGTGAGTTTTACGCTAACTCCTTTACAACCTACTCGGAATCAGTGACTTAGGTCGGAAGCTGGGGTTTCCGGTCACCCTCCCATGGCGAAGGACAAGGCGGAAGGCCACAATTCATAAAGTAAGGAGATTAAAAGCACATGCGCTCTGATCGTGTGTTTGATGCTTTACAGACTCTACGGAATCGTTATATGCTGTGCCAGCTTGCCTCCAAGGCCACGCGGAAGTTCCATCGGCCCAGTACCAGAATCCAGGAAACCATGAACGGCGTGCTGGATCGGATCGCTGACTCGGAGCGGCAAGCGGTATTGTCGGAACCAGAGAACGTTGCCGAGGCACAACGGCGGGCTGCGTAACACCAGCCCCGCCTTCCCGCCTGGCGTTGTCGAGTGCATCTTTCCTGAGTCCCCTCCTTTTTGAAAATCTCCCGTCGACACTACCGAATAGGTGCTAGTGCACGGGTTCAGGTGAATCATGACCATTGCTGAACTGAAAGAAAAGAACATCACCGAGCTGACCAAGATCGCAAGGACCTTGGATCTGCCCGGTGCCAGCGGTATGCGCAAGCAGGACCTGATCTTCAAAATCCTGCAGGCGCAGAGCGAAAAAGAAGGCCACATTTTTGCCGAGGGCGTCCTGGAGATCTTGCCCGACGGCTACGGCTTCCTTCGCTCGCCCGACTACAATTACCTCCCGGGCCCAGACGATATCTACGTCTCCCCGTCCCAGATCCGCAAATTCGACCTCAAGACCGGCGACACCATTAGCGGACAGGTGCGCCCTCCACACGAAGGCGAAAAATATTTCGCGCTCGTCAAGATTGAAGCCGTTAACTTCGAGTCTCCGGACGAAGCCCGCAACAAAATTCTTTTCGATAACCTGACGCCTCTTTATCCGCAGGAGCGCATCAAGCTCGAAACGACCCGCGACAACGCCAGCGCCCGCGTGATGGATCTGCTCACGCCGCTCGGCAAAGGCCAACGCGGACTGATCGTTTCTCCGCCGCGCGCCGGTAAGACGATGCTCTTGCAGAACGTCGCCAATTCGATCACCACGAATCATCCGGAGGTTGTTTTGATGGTGCTGCTGATCGACGAGCGGCCGGAAGAAGTCACGGACATGCAGCGATCGGTAAAAGGCGAAGTCATTTCTTCGACCTTTGACGAACCCGCCGCGCGTCACGTGCAGGTCGCCGAAATGGTGATCGAGAAAGCCAAGCGCCTCGTCGAAATGAAGAACGACGTGGTGATTCTGCTCGACTCGATCACGCGTCTCGCGCGCGCCTACAATACAATCGTTCCGCCCTCTGGTAAAGTGCTCTCGGGCGGCGTCGATTCCAATGCCCTGCAGCGT
>JBAUUG010000580.1:0-4261 GCA_049582585.1 Bryobacteraceae bacterium
GCGAAATCCACCACTGCCTGGCTGAAATCAACCGGTGTAAGTCAATCAAAAGAACGGAACTCTTCCCCATTCCCAGTGTTCAATCTAGTAGCAGGAATTCTGGGGACATTATGAAAACCAAATTATCTAGAACGCTTCTTACCGTGGTGTTGACGAGCGCAATGGCGCTCGGGACTGGCACTTCCTTGGGGGCGCAGGACCAGTCAATGGACAAGCCTTCAGCGGGTGTGAGCATTCAGGTGGATCAGGCTCCAGTGAATCAAGGACCTCCTCCAGAGCAGACGGTGCCGCAGTATAACGTGCCGCAATCCAATGCGCCGGACCAGAACGCGCCTCCGGATGTCGCACCTCCGCCTCCGCCTCCGCAAGATCAAAACGCATACCAGGACCGTGCATACCCGGACCAGCCGCAGGCGACTCCTCCTCCAATGGGGACGAATCAACGGCAGTACACAACGTTGCCTCCGGATCAGTTGAACAAGCTGGTGGCTCCGATTGCGTTATATCCCGATGCGCTGGTGGCGCAGATACTGGCCGCATCCGCTTATCCAACTCAGATTGTGGTGGCGAACCGGATGGCACAGGAGAACCCGGGGCTGAAGGGACGAGACCTCGCCGAGGAAGTGGACCGGCAGGATTGGGATCCGAGCGTGAAGTCTCTAGTGGAGTTTCCCACAGTGCTGGCGAACCTGGACAGGGATTTGTCGTGGACCTCCGAGCTGGGCGAGGCCTATCAGAACCAGCCGGACGACGTGATGCACGCGATTCAGGACATGCGTCACAAGGCTTACGACTCAGGCAATCTGCGGAGTACGCCGCAAGAGCGCGTGTACGAGCAGGGACCGGATGTAGACATTCAGCCGGCTGATCCGAATATGGTGTATGTGCCAACTTACAACCCAGCCTATGTGTATGGATATCCCGTGGGCCTGTGGCCCGGGTTCTATCCGTGGTGGGGAGTTGGGGGACCTTACTTTTCGTTCGGCATTGGATTCCCGATCGCGCCGTTCTTTGGCTTCGGCTGGGGATGGCGTGGATGGGGAATCGGCTGGGGCTTCCACGGCGGAGTCTTCTTCGGCGGCCACCCTTGGGCCTTCCGCGGAGGAGCGTTTTATAATCACGCCGCGTTTGTGCACGGAAATTATCGAGGATTCTCTTCCGCGCGTGGCGGATTCGGAGCGCGCGGCTTCGCGGGTCGCGGATATGCGGGTGCATCTCGAGGCTACGCGGGAGCTTTCCACGGCTTCGCCGGCAGCAATCGCGGGGCAGCCGTGAACCGCGGCGGTGTGGGGAACCGATCCTATGCGGGCAACCGAGGACTCTCCGGCGGCGAACGAAGTTTCTCTGGGCGCGGATCAATCGCGTCGCATGCCGGTAGCTACAGTGGCAGCCGCGGGGGTGAGTCGCACGGATACTCTTCGCGTGGAGCATCCAGCGGTTCACACGGTGGCGGACACTTTAGCGGCGGGCATACCAGCGGTGGACACAGCGGCGGTGGAGGTCACAGTGGCGGCGGACACGGCGGCAAGCGCTAAGTGCCCCGTATAGTCGTCACCGTTCCAGCCCAAATCGAAGGCCCCGCTCTCACGAGCGGGGCTTTCTTGCTCGAAAATCTGGGTGGCGGGCGCTTCTATTTGTTCTCTCATTACTAGCCGTTGCAGCCGCAACTCGGCGAGTAATATCGAGGATCCACATCTACGACCCGGGACGGAAAGGTTCACCGTTCTTCTTCCACACGTAGTCTCGTTGAAATTCTGGAATGACGATACGCCCAAATCGATGATCCTCGATGAGCTGTTTCACCTTAACCGTTTGGTGTTCTAAACGAGGTTCTGTGTCGGCTATCTGCTTCAATTCTGGAAAGTCTGTCTATATTCCGGACAGTTCCGCAACACCCAACTGACCAAGCCTCTGAGTTTTCAGGCACATGATGTTTGGCCACGAGCTTGCCACATGAAGGTCGATGGCCGTGGAGTTTCCAAGCATCATGTCACTCTCTGGATCGCCCCATGGCTTCCCTCGCATTCACCCTGGCACGCCGAAGGCGAAATGTCAGGGGGTTTCAACTCGATGGCTGCACACGCAGATGAGACCCAATCTGGAAATTGTATCGGTTTGACCAATACTTTGGAGATGACTGCTTATGCAAGTTTCGAATCGTGCTCAATTGCATCTCGTTGCCGCTTCGACCGCGATGGGTTCCAGCGCAAGACCTTTTGTCTTGGTATGTCGCTCGGTTCGGCGCTTGCTCCTCACGGCTTCAGCCATACTCGGCGTGGGGCTTGGTCTGAGTGCTCGAGCGACCGCGCAGAGCTGCACGAATTATGCTTGCTATCAGGTGTCGTGCCTGGGTAACGCGACGACCTCGATCAGCGGAACGGTTTACGCGCCAAACGGGACTGATCCAATTCCGAATGTCATCGTCTACGTTCCCAATGGGACGGTGGAAGCGTTTGTCGACGGACCGGCCAACGATACTGAGGCATCGCTGGTCACCGGCTCACCCCTGGTCACCGCGACTACCGCAGCCAACGGCACCTTTACGTTAACTAATGTGCCTGCGGGCACCAATTTCCCGCTCGTGCTCCAGGCCGGCAGATGGCGCCGGCAGTTGACGGTTCCGTCGCTGACTTCGTGTGTCAACACGCCGGTGTCGAATTTCAACCCAACCAACGATGTTTTCGCCAGATTTCCCCAGACGCAAACCGAGGGCGATATTCCCAAGATGGCGCTGGTTACAGGCGCAGTGGATGCTTTGGAATGTTCGCTCCGTAAGATCGGCATCGCGGATACCGAGTTCACCGACTACACGGTGAACGCATCTTCGCTCTCCAGCCCGGGGCGTATCAGTCTGTTTGAGGGCGTCGGAAATTCCGGCGTCAACGCAGGCAGCACGGTCCACACGGAAGATCAGCTTGTGGGCAGCACCAGCAGCACAATCAGCGGGTCGCTACTGGGCAACTACAATGTTCTGCTGCTTCCATGCCAGGGCACGAACGGGTACATGGATTCGGATGGACAGGGCAACGCCATCACTTTCGCCGGCGAAGGTGGGCGCATCTTTGCCACCCACCACAGCGTCTTGTATCTGAACCAGGATGCTTCCATCGACGCCGCCGCCGACTGGAGAGGCTCAACCAGCGACTCGATCGGCTCCGGCGAAGCTACCATCGATACCAGCTTCTCCAGCGGGATGACGCTGGCCCAATGGCTTCAGGATATCGGCGCCACCACCACCCTGGGCCAGGTTTCGATGACATCGCTATTCAGCGATCAGACCGGCATCAACGCGCCGACGCAGTCCTGGGCAACGTTCAATACTGCGGAATTCGGCGTGTCCAGCCCGATATTGCAACTCTCCTTTTACACTCCGGTGGGCTCTGCGGCGGCGGATCAATTCGGCCGGGTAATGTACAACGAGTATCACGTAGACAATGCGTCCACATCGGACTCCGTCACCTTCCCCGCTGAATGCACCGGGACCTTGGCCAAGACAGCGGCCTTCACCGCGCAAGAACACATGCTCGAATACAGTTTGTTTGACCTGATGAACTTCGCTGTGCCAGTGGTGGCGCCGACGGTGTCCATCGGTATCACCAATAGTCCGTCAACCTTTACTGGGGGCGATTCCGGAGATACGGTCACCATCACAGTGGAAAACACCGGCAGCTTGGCTATCCCCACCATACCGGCCGTCTCACTGGCGGTGTCGCTTCCCGACGGTCTAACGCCGGTTGCCATGACCGATTCTGGGGGGCTCTGGAGTTGCAGTGTATCCACACTCACCTGCACTCTGACGTCCACCTGGGGCGCCGGCGTGACCGATGCGGTCACTATTACAACGGGCGTAGCGGCGAATGTGAGTGCGGGCACCCCGTCAGTGAGCGCAACCGTGGCCAGCGCGGGTTTTTCAAGCAACGTAACGAGCCCGCTCACCTTGACCGTAGCGGCGGCAGCTGCGGGAACTGTGACCGATGGGGGAACTTCATCCGCCGGCACGGTGAATCTGCAATCGACAGCGCAGGTATCGGCAACCTTCGCCATCAGCGCCGGCACGACGATTGGAACCATATCGGTCGTTACCCAGGGCGCAACGGGCCTGGATTTTACTAACGCGGGTTCGGGAACCTGCAGCACAACCACTTATGGCTCCAGCGCCACCTGCACGGTGGACGTGAACTTTAGCCCGACGCATCCCGGGCCGAGGAATGGGGCCATCCAATTGCTCGATGGCAGCGGAAATCTGTTGGCGACCCAATAT
>JBAUUG010000581.1:0-2058 GCA_049582585.1 Bryobacteraceae bacterium
TTCGGAGCGGCAGGAAGGCCCATCACTCTCGGTCAGACCCTCGCCACCACCGTCGGCCAGACCTATACTATTAATTTTTGGCTGGATCAAACCTTAACTCCAAACGGCCCGTATGTCAACTCCTTCGTGGCCGTGTTTGGCACGAATGCGCTCACCAGCTTAAGTGACGCGGCATCGCAGCCCTACACGGATTACACGTTCACTGAGAAGGCGACATCCACTTCGACTCTTCTGGAATTCTCTTTCCAAAACGATGCAGGATTCTGGGATCTGGACGATGTTTCTGTCACCGCCGGGAAAGTCGTGCCGGAGCCGGCCAGCCTGCTTCTAATTGCTCCCGGACTGGCGGCACTGTACTTTTTCCGTAAGCGCCGGGTAGCGTAACTCGATCCATATTCAGTTCACACGTGAGAGGCCGCTATTCTCTTCGCGGCCTTTACCTTTTTCATCCCGGGCGAAGCGGCCCCGCCCACCCGTTGGCGATACGAACAATCCGCGTTTGGTGAGTTCATTCGCAATCCGGACCTGACCAAACGCGGGTTGTTCGATCGTCATCTCCACCACCGCCTGCTCGATGTGCGGCTCTACCCATTCTTGAGGCACGGCTTGCGCCGGCTGATCTCCTTCAATGCTGACATTATGATTTACCTCGTATATGGCGGCATTAGGTCGAAGCGTTCAAGGTTGCGTTAAGTTTCCGGCATCATTGATCCACTAACTGGCCAGCTTCAGCCATCTACCGATCGCAAACGACGACGAGCAGGCCGTCTCGGTAGGATGTGGTGATCGAAAGTATTCTTGGCGCGGAATAACTTCCGGTTGGTGGCTAGCCGGAAGTCATCATCCGCTGTCATTTCACCGGCGGGCGTTAGTCGCGCAAAATCCGCGTTGTTATTATGTGAGCGGCTTTTCAGTCTGTATGAGCGAAGTGCGGGGAACGCGTAATGACGGAAGAGCCCAAATAGTTGTTGCCCAAACCCGACTTCGTGATAGACTCAGCAGCTTGTAGGCAGTCGGATCGTTTCGGGGGTACTTTCCATAAGCCTCGCAAATATATGGATCCTGTCAAGAATCAGCTTTTTCTCTACGGAACAATTCGGGTAGATTCAGCGCCCGCTAGGAACATTCTCAGTGTGATTGCATTCTCAGTCTGCTATGCATCTACCCTTAAAAAGGTCCGGTAAGTACCATTCTGGTTCTGCGTCGCCTTTATCCGTGCTGTTGTTCTGAAGGAGCGGTTCGGGTTCGACGGCGCAATGCTTGGAGGCAAGCGATGAAGAAGGCTGTCCCCCTTACGCTGATGGCAGCGACTCTTTTCGGCATCGCTTTGGCCGCTTTAGCGGCCACTTCGCCATCGCTGGAGTGTGGGACAGCTTCCGGCCTCTCGGGTACCGTCGTCACCCTACCAGTCACCTTCACGGAAGGGTCAACAGAAGTGGCCGGTCTTCAATATTCGATTGGTCTGCCGAGCGGATGGAGCATTGTTTCGGTCTCGGCGGGTCCCGCGACGAATGCCGCCAGCAAGGCCGTCGACGTTAACACCTCGAACGGGATGTTTATGATCTTCGGCGCCAACCAAAACACCATCGCAACCGGCGTCGTGGCCAACGTTCAGATCAAGATTGCCTCCGCAGCAGTTTCTGGGAGCTATCCCATCACAATTAGTGGAGTCATTCTCAGTGCTTTGAACGGGGCTCCCGTCCCGAGCGCTGCCCCGATCAATGGTTCCGTCATTGTTTCATCAACGATTCCAACTATAAGTAGCTTTATCGCGACTCCCGCTTCGATTACTGTAGGCAGTTCCAGCACGCTGTCGTGGAGTGTGACTGGCGCGACCAGCCTTAGCATCAGTCCGAATGTGGGAACCGTCACCGGGACATCCATTTCGGTGAAACCCACAGCTACCACCACTTACACGCTGATAGCCACCGATAGCTCGGGTTCGGCGACGGCGACAACCACGGTGACAGTAAGCGCGAAAGGAGCCCCGAAAATTACAAGTTTCACCGCGAATCCGGCATCGATTGTCACGGGTGCTTCTAGTACGCTGTCGTGGAG